>JAKJDA010000334.1:305-3669 GCA_022706165.1 Candidatus Hydrogenedentota bacterium
GAACTCTGGGTGGAATTTGACGTTTGGCGTGAGCGGCCCGTCCGTCGGGTTCGACAGGACCAGCGTAAACGTCACGCCTTCCGTCCCCGGTTCCAGCGAAATCGTCCGGTCCACGACCAAGCCGTCATACCGCTTGGCGCGCAGCGTCAGCCGATCGGATTTGCGTTCCACCACGTCGTAGGTCTCCGAAACGGAAGCTTCCATGACGTACGGGGTGGTCGTCCAATCCTGATACGTCCCAGCGCCGATCCCGTAGTCGAGATAGCCGCGCAGCATGTCGACGTCGTTCTTCTTGTCGCGCATGCGAAGGATGCTGCCTTTGAACGCGGGCGCCGTTTGCAGCAGCCAGCGATCGTTTTCGATGGAGATGAGCGGCGACGTTTCAACGCGCGCGAGCGTCCCCCATTGAAACGCCTTGACGCCTTCCTCGATGGGAACGTTCTCGGCGACCATGCTGGCGCCGTATCCTCGAATGAGATCGAAGTACGCATCGATCGTCAGACTGGGCGGCCTTGTGAGCGTGATGGCGCTCTCGGTCATCGTGATGTCCGGCCTGCATTCGAGCGCGGCAAGCTCCACCGGCACGCAGGCGATATCGACGCGCCTCCGGATTTCCGGCGTTTTCGCGGCCGCCCGGGCCTTCTCGAGAATGGCGCGGGTCTCCGCGACAAGGGCCGCGTCGATCCAGACGCCGGGATCAAAGCAGGTCATCGACGATCCCGATGCGTCAAGGGCCTTCTCTTGCGCCGCGATGAATTCCTTGATCAAAGGCGCGGCCTCTTGGTAGTAGAGCTCGATGAACTCGTCGCGAACCGCGGCGCCGTCCAGCTTCGGGTTCCACAGCAATCTTGAGATGATGTAGGAACGCATCGTTCCGAATTCCACGGTATGCTGCATGTTGCGCACGCCGGGCCCTTGCTCATGGACGCCCAACGCATGATGCGCGTAAAACATGTGGATGTTCGGCGCGAGCACGCGGAAGTTCGGATGCATCCGCTGGTAACGGGAGTAGTTCCACGGATAGTTGTAGATGTACAGGTTGTGCGTCAATTTCGACCACTTTGCGAAGTCCTTCATGAAGACATCGTTCGTATTGGAACCTTTTTTCGCGATCGGTCGCGCGAAATCGCACTCGATCGTGCACAATTCGACGATCACGTTGGGGCGGGGCTTCAAGCGCTTGGGCGGCGTGCGGGTATACGCGTATGCATACGTATGCACCTTGTAGCCGGGATGCCGCTGGGCCAGGATATCGGCAATGGCATTGATCCCCGTCAGGTATGATCCCATCGGGGTTCCTTCCTGATCATCAAGCGCCTTGCATGTCTTGCACTGGCAATTATTGGCCCAATCCATCTGGTTGACGCTCCATACTTTGGCGTCGGGTTTTTTCTGAATGCGACGGCCCAGTTCTTCGGCGATAAGGCGCTGCACGTCGGGATTCGTCATGCAAAGCTGGCCCAATTGCCGGCCTTTTCCGTCGCGCGCCTTCAGATCGTGCCAATAGAACCCCACGGGCGCGATGCGTTCCCCGCCGATCTCAGAGAAATACTCGGGATGCGTGGCAAAATATTCATCCGGACGAACAAGGTCATACAAGTTGTGGCCGTAGAGCCCAAACTTCGGTCCGGTCGTCACGCGATAGATGTCGTTGTCGACGCCGTCGGGCATTTGCGTAAGACGGCGAGCGAAGGGCGGCGCATATCGAAAATCGATATGGCACAGCGACGCCGGCGGGCGCGGAACGTGGATCGCGTCCGGAGCCAGCCAGCGCACGCCAAAGTAATCCTCAAAAAATTGATACACGCCGTACAACGGCCCCTTGCCGGAGCCGCCCGCAATGACCAGCGCCCGCGTCGCGCCCTCGCCAAAGGTTTTGATCAGCACGCCGTCCTCGCCAAGCCCGTTCACATCCAATTTTTCCCGGATCGACTGCGGCGCGGCGTCCAGGCCCAGATACACCGGAATCGCGCCCGGGGCGGACGGATCGGCCATTTCCTTTCCGGTGACAAGCAGCCAGTTTTTCGTAAATTCCGTCGCGCCCTTCGCCTCCGCCTCGCTGGGGGTCGCCCGCTGCACAACATAAATAGAGCCGTATTCGCTGGAATCGAGCCATGGGTGGTCCAGCGCTGCAGACGATGCCGTGACTGAAATGACCATAGTCAAGTATGGAACAAGAGAAGAGATGTTCATCCGCCGCGCTCCCTTTTGTTTCGCCCGTACGGGCCAACCGCGTTCAAACCATTGGTGTAGCATGTGCGTATGCGCTTGTGCAAACCTTCGAAGACCCTCTTGACAACTCGCATCGTCCGTCACACAATGATCCTCGACTTGTTTCCCGGTCGAATCGTCGGCCAGCGTTCATCCCGGCGCCGCCAGATACGGAAGAAGATATGCCGCACATCTACGTATTGCTTTGCCTGATTGTATGGGGAGGAATGCTGCCTTTTTTCGCGGCCTTGCCTGAAACCGCGCGCCCGGAAACGAGCGAGTCGGTCTCCGCCTCCCCGCCCGCGACGCCCGCGGAGAAAGCAGTCCCATCGTTTCAACTGGAAGACCAGTACGGCAACGTGCACTCCATCCAGTTCCCCCGCGAAAAAACCTGCGTCCTGCTCCTTGCGGATCAGAAGGGATCCCGCCAGCTGGAGCCGTGGATTCGTCCCCTGTACGAACGGTATCAGGATCGCATCGACATTTTGGGGGTGGCTGAACTGTCCGCCGTCCCCCCAAAACTGCGCGGCTTGGGGCGGCTTCTTTTCCGCAAAGCGCTGACCTACCCTGTCATGCTGGACTGGGAGGGGAAAGTGTGCAAAGCCTATGACCACGCGCCCGGCGCAGCCAATGTGCTGGTGCTGGATGCGCAGGGGCATGTCCTCCTGCGCGTGAACGCGGAGGTTGACAAAGCGCTCCTCGATCAAGTGTACTCGGAGATAGACGCGACGCTGACGGGGAACGGGTCGTGACGCAACGCCTCCGACGTCGCTTCGCGGAAGGAGCATGCCGGGAACATGCGGAAGGAAGCGAAGCCACATGATGGCCACGGGCGCTGGTTGGCAGGACCGAAATCGCCTTGGCCGGACGCCTATTGGGAGCACGTGGATCGAACTACCCGCATGCGCATCCTCGACGCCCGCGACAACGCGGCGTGGGACATCGCGGTCAAAGAGGCCCGGCGCGTCCTCCAGACGTATAGCACCAGTTTTTTCACCGTCACCCGATTTCTGCCGCTCGCCAAACGCCAAAAGGTCGAGGCCATCTACGCCGCCGTGCGCTATCCCGATGAAATCGTGGACACCTTCCCGCTCTCCCCGGGCGAGAAATGCGACCGGCTCGATCAGTGGCAGGACTTCTATGACCGGGGGTT
>JAKJDA010000335.1 GCA_022706165.1 Candidatus Hydrogenedentota bacterium
GTTCACCGGCGCGCAACACAACTGCCTGTCCGGCAAATCGATCTTATACTTTCGCGCCGCCTGGAGCATCGTCACTAGAAAATCGTCGCAGATTTGATAGCCCAGCCCGCGGCTGCCGCAGTGGACCATGAACGTCATGAATCCCTCGCGCAGGCCAAACGCCTCGGCGGTTTCGTCATCGAAAATCTGCTCGACCACGCCGAGTTCGCCGAAATGGTTGCCCGATCCCAGGGTTCCGAGCTGGTCGGCGCCGCGCGCCTTGGCCCGGTCGGACACCGCTGCGGCGTCCGCGGTCTCGATACACCCGAAATCCTCGGTGGACTCGAGGTCCGCGTTCGTGCCGTAACCATGATCGACCGCCCACTTCGCCCCCCTGGTCAGCACGGACGCCAGGTCTTTCGCGTTGAGCGTCGCAATCGCGCCCTCGGAGCCCACGCCGCAAGGGATATCCCGGTACAGCGCCGCGGTCATATCATGGACGCGGTCCTTGAACTTCGCGTATTCGAGGTCGAGCAACATCACGCGGCAGCCGCAATTGATGTCGTAGCCCACGCCGCCCGGCGAGACCACGCCGCCTTGTTCCGGGTCCGTCGCGGCCACGCCACCAATCGGGAATCCGTATCCCCAATGGGCGTCGGGCATGGCCATCGAATACTGGACCACCCCGGGTAAACACGCCACGTTGGCGACTTGGTCCGCGGCCTTATCGCGGCGAATCGGTTCCAGCAATTCCTCATTGGCAATAATCCGCCCCGGCACGCGCATCGCGCCGGTGCGAGGAATCTCCCACGTCGTCGCATCAATTCGGTCCAGTTTCAGTTCACCCATACATGCCCCCTGACCCGGTTACAGGTCGAAGATCACGCTCGCGCTGACGCCGTCGGGTTCCTCCTGGATACGCAGCCCGTGATAGGCGATGCCCTTGACCTCCTGGGCGCGCTCCTCGGGTGAACAGATGTAGCCCTCGAGCAGGGCCTTGACCCGGCCCTCGTCAGACTCATCAAAGACATACCGCGTCGCCACGAAGCGCTCGGTCTCCAGCAGGAACAAGATCTCGTGCAACCATCGCACCATTAACTCTTCTTGGCTGGCCCCCAGGATGTCGATATCTCGCGCGGCGCTGGTGTCATCGCTCGTGTGTTCGAGCGTGATTTCGTAGAAAGCTCCAGATGCTTCCCGCAGCAGGTCCTCGAACGCTCCAGCGCGACATTCCACCTGAACGTCCGCGGTATGCTCGAGGAACCGGTGCGCCATGCGAGACTCCTTTCGTCAGAAGGGCGCCCTTGCTGTAAAGCGCGCCTTTCCTACTTGTGAAGCATCAACAGCGATAGGCAGAACCGGCATGCGCACACGACTTCAATCACAAGCGCGTACGGAAGTCTTGCGATG
Organism: Candidatus Hydrogenedentota bacterium; assembly: GCA_022706165.1. GTDB lineage: Bacteria > Hydrogenedentota > Hydrogenedentia > Hydrogenedentales > SLHB01 > JAKJDA01. Next base: position 1,390 of record JAKJDA010000335.1, read on the forward strand.
TCCGAGACCCCAATGCGCCCTTGCTTCATGCGCTTTACGAGGCGTTTGCGATACTCGTTCATCTTGCGGCGCTTGGCTACGTATTTAATTGCTGCTTCCTCGTAGCCGGCCACAATGCGTTCGCTGATATACCGCTCGGCCTCGACCACCTTGTTCCAGCCGCCCTGCATGTCAAATGACCGCGCATAGGTCTCGACCTCGCGCGCCTTCTTGGCCAGCTTGCGCCGCGCTCGGGAATTGAGGTCCGAGCCGGACTGGCTTAACTGGCGCAACTTTTCCGCGCCCGCCGCCATAAGCGATTTCAGTTCCTGCGCGGCCTCGTCGTAGCGGCCCATGAGCTTGCTCTCGGAGATACACTGTTGTGCGGCCACCCACTTCTCGCGCAGCTCCGCCAACGTGGCCCACCGCGGATGGTCCGGGTCGCGCGTCAGCATCCAGATTTCCTGGAAATCCAGGAACAGCCCCAGGTAGCGCTTGAACCCGTGGGCGGCGTCCTTGGTTCGACGCCACGCGTACTGAAACACGTTTTCGCGGGGGAACGTCGAGCGGCGCGACGTGCGCTCTTTGTACCGGTACATGCCCGTCGACATCGGGTGCATCCCTTCAAGGGCGCAGTACCGATACCACACAAAGACAAAGAACATGTGCCGGCGATGGTCAGGCTGCATGCGCAACATCGTGTTGACGATGCTCTCCTTGTTGTAGAGCGCCGTCATCGCGTCGTTGTAAGCGGCCCGCCATTGCCCTGGAGGCATAAGCGGGTGCCGAAACGTCTCGTGCAGGCTATCGTAGTTATTCAAGTCGGCGTCAATCGGCACGCAATCCTGGACCATCTTCCAGTGGTCCTTGGACCCCGGCAGCGGCGTCATCATAAAGAACGAGGCCATGTCCACCTTGACCTGGTCGCGCAGCACCATCATGTCCTGGGCGATTGACTCGCGCGTGTCGTTGGGGAATCCGATGATGTAGCCGACATGAACCAGAACATTATTCGTGTGCCACGTCTCGACCATCGAGGCGTAATCGTCCACCTTGTTCTGGCGCTTGCCGACTGCCTCGAGGTTTTTGGGGTTGACGCTTTCCATGCCCACGAACGCCAGATAGCAGCCCGCCTTGGAGGCCTTCTCCGCAAAATTGGGAATCCGGTGGGCCAGCGTGTCGATCTGCATCATGAAAATGATATCGAGTCCGCGCGCGCGCATCTCGATGAGCCCGTCTAGGATCTCTTCCCAGACGGGGTTGCGCGAGAAATTGTCGTCGGTGAAAAAATAGATCCGAATGCCCCGCGCGTAGTTCTCCTCGATGGCCTTAAGCACGCACGAGGACGAGCGGTACCGCATCTTGCGCCCCTGGACATTAATGATCGTGCAAAACGTGCACGCGAACGGGCATCCGCGGCTCGTATCAATGGTCGCCATGTTCTTGGTAAAGAACTTGTGCTGGAGCTTGTCGGCCACCAGCGGCACCGGCGCGTGTTCCAGGTCGGGAAAATCGACAATGTCATAGATAGGCCGCATTGTGCCGTTGAGCGCATCGCGCAAAAGGCCCGCCAACGCGCCGGGCGCCTCGGCTTCGCCTTTGAACAGGCTCACGCCGCAGATCGTGGCTTGGCTTGTCGAACAGGGCCAGCATGCCCGAGACGTGGAAGCCGCCTACCAAGACTTGAATGCCCGCGTTGCGAAACTCGATGGCCAGGTCTGACGCGCGTTCGAACTGATTGGACTGAACGCCCACGAATCCGACGACCACCTGCGTATTATCGTTTTTCAGGCGCGCTATCTTCTTGACGGGAATGCGCTGGACCGTGTCATCGTAGACGTCCACCTCGACATCAACGTCGTCTCCCAATTCGCCCGCTTGCGCCACCGCGCGCGTCAGCGCATCAAGACACGCCAGCGTGTTGGATGGAAGCACGCCCCGCCAGAACCGCAACACATAGCCATCATCGTCATATCGCGATGGCCGGATATACACTACATGCAAACGCCGTTTGCCCACTGCAAATACCCCTTCTATAACAGCCCCTGCCCACCCGGTCCATCGGACCAGACGCAGGCACATTCAGCAAAACAATGGATTGTATTCTAACACACTCTCCTTATGTATCTCGAAATCAAAGCGTCGGTTCCATTATCTGAAATAAAAACACCTCCGGGAAGATCGGTATTTCAGCACCGACACCACACAACAGCGCGAACAACTACGCCAATGCCTCGTACAGCATCCGAGCCGCCACCAACACCAGCATCACCACCAGGGCACGCGTGCGTTGCC
>JAKJDA010000336.1 GCA_022706165.1 Candidatus Hydrogenedentota bacterium
CCAAGGCGTTGAGGACAAACATGTCCATACTGTAATATAGTACCGACACAAGGCGCCCCGACGCCATCCCCGATCCCTCGCGCAGGAGAAAGCGCACGTCGGAAAGACGATACACGAGGCGATAGTTCACGCATTTCCGGCGAACCGCAACGTACGTAAGCAGCAGTTCCATGACAAAAACGCCGAGGGTGAAACAGAGAATGCCCTTGAGCCCATAGCCCAAGTACAGCAAGCCTATGCCGCCCGCCACCGTTGCCGACCGCGTGAAAATCGCGACGATGCTGGCGTATTTGAAGCGTTCGTGCGCGGCGATTACGGCGGCATGCATCGAGATCAGCGCCCGTTCAAGGGCCGCCAGCGCCGCCAACGCGATGACGAAACGAAGAGACGGATCGTAGCCCAGCCACACGGACACGCCCCAGACCGCCGGGAGCAGAACCACGAAAAGACCCAGCTGCGTCGCCATGCCCGACCCCATGAGCGCGTGAACGCGACCGCGGTCCCGGGACGTCTCCCGCGTCACGATGTCCTGAAACCCGAGCGTATTCAGCGTGCTGAGTATCGGAATGGCGGCGATGAATGTCCCGTACCATCCATTCTCGATCACGGACAGACTTCGCGAAAGGTAGGCGAAATAGAATACGCCGCACGCCTTGCCAAAAAGATCGGCCAACGCAAGCCACGCGATGTTGCGCCCATGCCGTCCGATATCAGTCATGCGGCGGCGCCCCGGCGCGCAATCCAACGGCATGACCACAAAGGCCGGCTATCATGTGCTCGGCGGCGCTCCTGGCAAACATGGTTCAGCGTTTTCCCCCACGGGTCTCTCTCGCGGGGCATTGTACGATTCCACGCCTGCGGGTTCCAGAGGAAGGAGCGCCGCCGCCACGGCTCTTCCCGCGACCGAGGCCGTTGGCGTCCTTGGGAACATGCGCAACAGAACCTGCAGCTGGGCCGAGCGCTTGAACGCTGCGCCCGGATATCTTTCGCGCGGAACCGTCACGCCACGGGAACGGCAGGCGGCGCTCTCAGTGGCAAACGGCGCAGCGCGCGCTGCCGTTCATGATGTGGGGCGCGCGATTGGGCAATCCTCCGGGATGACAGCGGCCGCATTTTGGCGGGAAAATGCCCATATCATGCGGCGACGGCATGGCCGTCGCATGCGAGACGGTCTCATGACACGTCACGCATCCTTCCCCCGCAGGCGGATAATGGCATGTCGCGCAATGAAGATTGGCGGGGCTTCCCCACCCGGCGGCGTGCGATCGCGGCGCGGCGTTCCGGTGACACTTGATGCACATGTCTTCTTCATGACAGGTGGAGCATTTCTCGATATCCCATTGGGCGCGCAGGCCGTGCCCGTCGCGACGCCACGCCACGGTATGATCCCGGGGAGGCGTCTTGCGGTGACAATCCTCGCAATCATCCTCCTGGTCGTGGCACAACGCGCAGTATTTCGGATCGACCCGCGACTCGCGGCCATGCACGCGTTCCCAAATGGCGGGGGCATCGTGCGCCAAGCGGACTCCGCCGCGTTCCGTCGGGCGGACGGTCTTGTTGATGACGGCGTGACAGGTCTCGCAAGCATTCAGCGCGGGATCGGTCTTGCCATGGCAGTCCATGCAGAACGGTTTCAGCGATCCGGTCGACAGCAGGGACTTGTCGGGATCGGCATGGCAGACGGCGCATTCGATGCCTTTGGCAAGATGAACCGGATGCGCGAATTTCACTTCATCCCGCACGCGCTTGACATAGCGCTCGATCGCGTAGCCCTCCTTCGTATGGCATTTCTCGCACGCCTTGCCGGGCGTGAGCTCGGCGTCGACCTCGTGGCAGGCGCTGCAGGTGTCATGACCGGGAAAAACAGCCTCCCCCTTGTCGAAAGCGTGGCAGTCGGCGCAGGCCAGCCCTTCCTTGGCGTGCTGGGCATGGTGGGCGCGGATACCGCGGTCCTTGCGCGCCAAGGAAGTCACCGAATACGTCATGCACGCGCCCGCAAGCGCAACGAGCAGGCCCGTCATCAACCATAGCTTTCCGTTGCGGCGCGGCATCGCAGCACACTCCTTCGCGTTAGAAACGAACGACATATCCCATCTGCACCCGCCAGTACGGCGAATCCGGCTCGCTGTCCGTCTCGTACGAGACGCGCGCGTTCACGTCATGGTCAGGCCGGACGGTCCATTTGGCCTTTCCGTAGATCGACCGCACGTTTTCGCGCGTGTCGATCGCCACGCCATCCGCGAGATACAGCAAACGATTGACGAATGGATACGCGCCGAAGATCGTCCCCGGCGTGAATTGGTCCGCCCAAAACGACAGGGGATGATAAACAATCCGGTCCTCGTATCGCTCGAAATCAGCCCCCAACGCCAGCGAAAGGCGGCTCCATTTCTTGGCAACCTCCGCCGTGACGGCCGTCGACCCCTGATCGCGATCGGTGCGCCACCACGCGAGACCGACGGTGGCGTCGATGCCGCCCCGCAGCTTTTCCGCCGACAGGATCGCCGCGTAACGATCATAATCGCGATTGCCGAAACCGGAAGCATGGGCGTCGCTTCGGCGAAATTCGCTTTCCAGCGAAAGCGTCCATTTTTCCGTCAGCGGGCGATGCAAGGCGATCCGAAAGTCCTGGCGCTTGTCGCGGCGCCCCACGGTCTGGTAAAAACCGCCCAGATCGCGCAGTCGATCCCCAATGGCGTCGGTCTGGGCGCGGTAGGCCGCCTCGTAGGTGAGGTTCCACGCGGGGATGGTTCCCGTCGCGCTGAGGAGCGCGCTGTGAAACGCGCCGCTTTGCTCCGTGAGACGGCCATACAGCATGAGATGCGCGCCGACCGCTTGCCACGCGCTCAGCGATATCTGATGGTCTTCCCGATCGTCCGGGACCGCCCTCGGCGAGGCGAGGTTGAACCAGGCGCCCCACGCCAACGGCCAGAAAAACGTCTCATCGCGATCGCGATCGCGCTCCGTGCCGTAATACCCGTCCAGCGCTATCCGCGTCGCCGGGGCCGGGCGGAACGAGACGCCGCCGCCGCCCGCGAAATCCCTGTGCGCGTCTGTGTACAAGGAAGCCCGCGCGCCTGCGAAAACATACCAGTCCCCCCACGCCGCGCGCTGTTTGAAGTAAAGGCCGTCGATCCGGTTCCAGGCCGTTCCTTCCTGGATGCGTTGCCGGCCGAGGCGCAACGTGGAATCGCCCCAGAGATCGTCCACGTCCACATACATGTATAGCGGACGAAACCGAACGCTCGACCCGTAGGCGTCGTCGACATCGCGCAAGCCGCTCGTCCGCGACTCGTCGCCGTCAAGGTCTTCCCGCAGCCACAACGATGCGCGAATATGAATCCGCTCATGATTCGGCGGGTCAATCTTCACGCGCAAGGTTTGATCCAGATTGATGTCCGAATCCCGGTCCGACCATGCGGCGTCCAGACCGGTTTCAAAGCTGCCCCGCAACCACTTCTTCGGCGTCTTCTCGGGCTTTTCATCCCCCGCGGTCGATTCAGGAGCAGCCGCGCGCGGCGCCTGAAGGGTTTCCTGCCCGGCTTCCGAAGAAGCGTCGTCTCCTTGATCCGCGGCGCGTGCGGAAGCGCCGATCACGAAACCCCATAGGACAACGCCTGCCAACGCCCACCGCCATCGA
>JAKJDA010000337.1 GCA_022706165.1 Candidatus Hydrogenedentota bacterium
CCGCCAGTGGGGTGATAGGATGTCCTTGGACGGCCGGATGCTAAAGCAGTTTAACTTTTTATGTCGGCGGTCAGTCTTGTGAGAGCATTTTCGCCAGGGTTTCTTGAGTGTACAGGGCGTAGGCATCATTGGCGACAATGCTCTGGATGGGCGAAAGGAGCGGGCGCATGCAACGACGGGACGGCGCATGGGATTGTCTTGTCATCGGCGCGGGCGTGACGGGGCTTCTTGCCGCACGCATCCTGAAGGATCGCGGCAAACGAACGCTCGTTTTGGAGAAGTCGACCGGCGTAGGCGGCCGCATGGCGACGCGGCGCATCGAAGAGGCTGTTTTCGACCATGGCGCACAGTTCTTCACGGTGCAGGATTGCCGATTCGAGGCGTGGGCGCGACTTTGGCGCGAGCAGGGCGTGATCACAACCTGGTCCATGGGATTTGCCAGCGCCGACGGACGCCTGCAGCCGGACGCGATTCCGCGATTTCGCGGCGCGCCTGGCATGACGAGCGTGCCCAAATGGCTGGCGAGCGACCTCGATATCTGTCTGGGCGACGCCGCCGTGGGCGTGTCACGCGACGAAGGCGTCTGGCGCGTCGACACGGAAGACGGTGCGGTGCATCGCGCAGGCGCCTTGATTCTCACGGCTCCCGTGCCGCAAAGTCTCGCGTTGTTCGCCGCATCTCCGGAACTCTTGCCGCGATTCGCGCGCGAAATATTGTCTGCCATCGAATACGATCCATGTTTTGCCGTCCTGGCCATACTCGATGGCCCCAGCGGGCTGCCCGCCCCGGGCGGATTGCGCGCGCCCACCGAATCGATCGCCTGGATGGCCGATAATCACATCAAGGGCGTTTCTCCCCATGCATCCGCCCTCACGATCCACGCCGGACCACATTTCACGCGCGAATACCTGGAGAGCGACCGGGAATTCGTCGCCAAGGTGCTGTTGGGAGAGGCGCTTCCCTGGCTTCGGTCGCCTGTCCGTCAAGCGCACGTGCATTGCTGGCGCTACAGCCAGCCGCTGCATACACATCCCGAACGTTTCCTGGGGATTGCCGAGCCGGCCCCGCTGCTCTTCGCCGGCGACGCATTCGGAGGGCCACGGATCGAGGGGGCGGCGTTGTCCGGTTTGGCGGCTGCGGATTACGTGCTTGGCGCGGAGTGAGGGGCGGTCATGCGCCGACGACTTCGTCGAGGTCCTGGAGCAGCGCACGCATCTCGTTGACCCGTTCTGTCTGGCCGATTCGTTCGTAGGCATGAATCAGATTCTGCAGGACGCGCGAGACGATCATGACGGCGTTGGCCGGTTCGGCGAGAAGGTGCAGGTGATTGGGCGCGAGCGTGGCCCGGAGTTGGGCCATCTCGCGCGATGACAGTATCCGGCCTCCGTTGAAACAATCGAACAGCACATCGCGCCCGGCGACATGCGCCCGCGCCAGAAAATGGCCCGGCACGTTGCATCCCGTGATGTTCAGCCCCGACCGGCGCCCGATGAGGATGAAAATCGCCGCCAGCGTGATGGGCAGGCCCAGCCCCGTTTCCATCACGTGGATCAGGTTGTTGTTCATCGGATCGTGGTAATCATCCACATTGCCGCGCAGCCGTTTGCTGATGAACAGAAACCGGCTCAACGACACCGGTTCCATCGGCCTCCCGGAACCGTAGAACTCTTCCGACAGATTGTTGAGCATTTCGCAAAGGCGGATCGGCGTTTTCCAGCCGTGTTGGAAATCAGACAACAGTTGGAACGCCGTCTCCAGCTTTTCCGATTCGTCCTCGAACAACGGCCATTGCCGCCACAAGCGGCGATCGCTTTCCTCGGCCCGGCGCCGCGACAAGAGCGAATGTAGCGCCGCCCGCTGCTTCAAGCTCAGCCGTTTTTCCCACTCGGGCATGCTGACCAGCAGATCCGGCCCCAGCGCGATTAACTCCCGCTCGACATGCTCGCGCACCACCGGCGAATCGTCATCCAATAATTGCAGCAGATAGGGCAACTGTTCATGTTTCGACATATTGCAACACCATTCCCGCGCCATTTCCGCAAGCAGTATACCATGAACGGCCTGGGCGTTTTCGAAGGCGTCGGCGGCCCCAGGCCGTCGCGTCGACGCAGGCGTTCCATCCGCAGCAGCGGACGCCCAAGCGCTCCGTCCGCTCGACGCGTTGGCCAGGGGAGCGGAACGCTTGGGCGCCATGAATGGGCTACGTCATGGATGCGTATGGGCCATGTGGCTCAGTTCATGCACGATCATGCCGCCTCGGTTCACCGGAAATGGATTGCCAAATTCGCCGAGATACCGCAAAAATTCGACGTGTCCGTCCATGAACAAAACATTGCAGCCTCCGGGAACGTGATTGAAATGGCTCGCTTCGTCGTCCGAAATTTCATCCCACATGATCGCGAGTTGCGACTGGGCCTGGCTGCTGGCGGCGGGATTGTTGATGTCGGTGATGAGAAAACGCTCGATTCCTTCCTTGAGGCGATAGATGATTCCGCCGCCGCCGTTTCCGGTTCCGGGCGAGACCGGCCAATCGGCGTTGACGGCCTCAACCGCTCCCTCGGGCGTGTCGCTCAGCCGCTCATGGAGGTCTTCGATGCTGGTCTCGAAAAGGGCGGCCTTCGCTTCGTCATTCGCCATGCCGTTCTCGATTGCCCATCCCAGGTACACGTAGGGGTGTTCGTACACCTCGCACGGCTCGACCTTGCCGTTGCCTTTCGTGGGCCACGTAATCGCGCCGTCATCGTCCCAGAGCGTCGACGCCGTATATCCCGCGTCCCACAGTTCGACCGCCGTCGAGGCTGAAGGGTTGCTCGGGCAAACGAGCGCATTGAGATCGCTCAGATATTCGGGAAAAACCTTCTCCGCGTCGAACATGGTTGCGCCTCCGGCGGCGTCGCCGTTGCAATTGAGCGATTTCATCGGGGGGAACATGTCCCGGTTCTCGCCGGAGTACATCTTGAACACGATGCCCACCTGTTTCAGGTTGTTCTGGCAGCTCGCACGCCGGGCGGCCTCGCGGGCGCGGGCCAGCGCGGGCAGCAGGATGGCCGCCAGAATTCCGATGATGGCGATGACGACGAGCAGTTCGATGAGCGTAAAGCCTTGTGGGCGTTTCATGTCTTGATTCCCTCACGAATTTGGCCGTGTTGCATGCCAGAAACGCGCCGCTTCCTGTATCCGCCGCGACTCACGAAGCCGGCCAGCGAAGGAAGGCGTCTTTCTGTGCACATGAAATAGAGATCGGTTGTTCGTCAGGCGAGAACGAAAGGAGGGCCGCGTCGACCGGCAGGAGGCCACAATTTCTGAACCGCCGCGATGGAGGCGAAAGCCGTGCGTCGGCGTTCGACAACGGAAAACGCGGCATAGACAAAACACGCCGCCGCAAGCAGCGAATCGCCGGCAAGCAAGACGCACAACGCGCAGAGAGGGGGGCCGGAGGCAGGTTCATGATCGTGTCCGCAGGGAATGGCCATGTGGGCCAATGCGGCCACATATAGAGCCAGCAGACACGCGCCCGTCCATCGCGCGACGTTTCGCCGCGTTGCGCCGCGTCGCGTGTTGCGTATGGGGTCATTCCAAGAATTCATCACGCACGACCATTGTCACAAGACGAAAGACAACGAATGCAACAAAACGC
>JAKJDA010000338.1 GCA_022706165.1 Candidatus Hydrogenedentota bacterium
GCCGCCCAGGATTTGTTCAGCACCAGCACCTGGCCCTCAAGCATGGGAACTCTCCTGCCGCAGGACGCCACCATGCGGCGCACCCCGTCTCGCAGACCCTGTTTTACCGGATTTGCTGACGCTCCAACAAAGCGCGCAGCTTGTCCAGTTCCTCGGTGATCCGGCGGATGGCCGTCCGTATCTCGAGGTGTTGACTTTCCAGTCGGGCCTGATAGCGGGAAATTCCGGCCCCCATGAGCATCATGCAGGCCAGAATGAAAAAGGCCATCATCATCGTGGTGGCCGTGTCGTAGTGATCGGTCAGGCCAAACCACATTTTGTAAAAAAACAGGGCCGACAGGGCCAGCCAAAGCAAGAACAAGGCAATATTGGCATACCAGCCGACCTTGAACAGTCGCCATGTGCGGTTCGCTCGTTCTCGTGTCAGGCGTTCCATACAGCTCTCCCTGCGGCTCTCCAGCGGTATGGGCAGTATAGAAACGCTCCGTGGTCTAGTCAAATCGCAAAAAAATTTCGAAAAACGTTCGAAGAAGTGAAAGCAAACACCTCCTGGCAACGTCTCTTATTGTGCACGGCGCAGCGATGGCGCGGGACGTGGACAAAAGGGGACAGGGGCGGACGCGTTTTGGCAACCTGTATGCGCGCGCCGGATCGCGGAATACCGGGAGGGGCGCGGAAGGAGGGGGCGTATGGTGACGGTTCTTCTTGAGGCGGATTCGAGCGACACGCGCGTTTTGCGGGCAGCGGCGGCTTCGTTGCGCCACTACGTCTCGTTTCTCGAAGTCCCAGGACAGGAGGTTCATGACGTCGTGCTGGCGATGGACGACAGTCCTGCGCCCGCACTGTTCAGGATGGACCGGCGTCGCGGCGTCGTTGTTTCGACGTGGCAGAGCGAAGGGATATGCCTGTACGCGGGGATAGAGCGAGGCGATTATCTGCTTCTGTGCACTCTGCTGGGGCTGACCCAGTGGCAGGCGCTGGACATCAACCCCATTTTGGTGGCCGAGGATTTCGAGCATCCTGCGCCGTCACGTTGTCTCTTTTCGACCTTGCCCGTGAAGCAGGACTATGCGTTGCTATTCGAAGAGCCGCATGTCTGCCCGACGTGTCTTCAGTTCTACCGGTGCCTCGGCGCCGAGATGAGCGTCATGGCGTTGCAGCAGGCGCTGCGTCGCATACATATGCGCCACACCCCCCTGGCCTATGCGGCGCGAACCTCCCGTCTGCTGCCCCATGACGTCTCAAACAGAACGCCGGAGCGGCGTCAGAACGGCCGCTCCGGCGGACTCGATAGAGAGGATTCGGATTAGTTTCGGGCGGTTTTTCCGCCGAGTGTCGGTCGAAACGCTACCGCACTTTTTCCCATTTGCGGGTCTTGTCGGCCTTTTCAACGGCGTCAAGAACTCTTTGGCATGCGACGCCATCCTCGAAAGTGGGATAGGGCGCGGCCTTTTTGCCGAGATTGGACACGAACGTCACGATTTCGTGCGTGAACAAATGCTCGTACCCCAGGATATGCCCCGTTGGCCACCAGGACCCGACGAAAGGATGGGCGCCGTCGCAGGCGTGGACCCGGCGGAACCCCTGGGCGGCATCGGGATCGGCGCAGTTGAAATATTGGAACCAATTCATGTCCTCCTGGTTCCAGATCACGCTTCCCTTGCTGCCGTAGATTTCAAAGCCGTTGTAGTTGCGACGTCCCGGCGCAAAGCGCGTCGCTTCGAAGGTGCACAGCGTGTCCGCGCCTTTGATGTGCGCGAGGAAAATCGCGGCGTCATCGACATCGACCACGCCCATCTTCTTGCTTTTCGCGTGGCCTTTCGTCGATGCGATGGTGGCTTGGCCCTCGGCGATCGGGCGTTTTTTGACAAAGGTGCGCATGGACGCGCACACCTCGTCGATCGGGCCTACCAGGAACTGGCAGAGATCGATGCTGTGGGCGCCGATATCGCCCAGCGATCCCGCGCCGGCGATTTTTTTCTGTAGGCGCCAGTTCAATGGAAACTCGGGATCGACAATCCAGTCCTGTTGATAATGCGCGCGGAAGTGAAAAATACGGCCCAAGGATCCGTCAGCGATCATCTTTTTGATCGTTTGCACGGCGGGCGCGAAACGGTATGAGAAACCGCACATGTGTTTCTTGCCGCCCTTTTTGACGGCCGCCAACATGGTCTCGGCGTCTTGGAGAACCGACGCCAACGGCTTTTCGCATACGATATGCTTGCCGGCCTTGGCCGCCTCGATGGCGATGGGCGGATGCATGATATTGGGGGTGCAAATATCGATTACGTCGATGTCCGGGCGGTTCACGACTTCTTTCCAGTGCAGGCTGGTCTGTTCCCAGCCCCATTTCTCCGCCACGGCGAGTTCTTCGGGAAATTTGCCGCACAGGACCTTCATGGTCACGTCTACGGGCAGATCGAAGAACATTTTCGCTTGACGCCAGGCATTGCTGTGCGCTTTGCCCATGAATTGGGCCCCTATCAATGCGACGTTGATTCTTTTTTTGGCCATGTTTCTTCTCCCTCCTCTGATTCGCGCATGTCATCGTGCGCCATGATCGCGTATTATGCAGGCAAGGCTATGGAAAGCGCAACGATTGATCGAGCCCTCTATTGCAGACGAAGGCAGGCGTTGTTATCCTTGGGGATATGGCCGCCTCGTATTGCGCGTTGGGGCGTGGCTCTCGTCCGTGGAGCCGAACAAGGATGAAATTCGGAGGGGGCGGCTGTTAACCAGAGCATTGGACAGAACATGGCGTGTGTGGCCTGTGGTCGAGCATGTACGAAAGGCGACAAGGATGAGCACAGAATTCCGGCTTCCGGGTCTAGGCGAGAACGTTGAATCGGGCGCGGTGACGAAAGTCATGATCGCGGTCGGCGATACGGTGATGGAGAACCAATCGGTCCTCGAAATCGAGACGGAAAAGGCGGCGCTCGAGGTGCCTTCAAACGTTTCTGGCGTCGTTACCGAAGTGCGCGTCAAGGAAGGCGATGTATTGCGAGTCGGGCAAGTGGCGTTTATCGTGGAGGCGACTTCCGTGTCCGTCGATCCTGCCTCGAGGGTTTTGCCCGTGCCGGAGCCGCCGGAGCCGGCATCTGTCGACGTGCCGCCTGCATCGGAGACTTCAGGGCGCCATGACGCGGAACAGGCGTTGCCGCTTGCCCGTGCGGCGGTTCGACGCGGCGGTCCCGTGGCGGCTTCTCCATCCGTACGGCAGTTGGCGCGCGAGATTGGCGTCGACATCAACGAGGTGCCCTCTTCCGAGGGCGGACGCGTCACCGCCGAAGACGTGAAACGCCATGCGCGCGGCGCGAACGTGGACACCGGTGGCGCCGTTTCGCGCGCGGACGCGGCGGCTCCGTTGCCGGCGAGAGCATGACGAGGGCGTGGACTTCCATTCCTCATGTGACGCAGTTCGACAAGGCCGACGTGACAAACTTCGAAGCGCTTCGCGTGAAATATGCTTCCCGCGTCGAAAAGGCGGGCGGCAAGTTGACCGTGACGGCGATGTTGCTCAAGGTTCTTGCTGCGGCGCTTCAGAAGTTTCCGCAGTTCAACGCTAGCGTCAATATGGCTGCGAACGAAATCGTCTTCAAGAAGTACTACAACATCGGCGTCGCGGTGGATACGG
>JAKJDA010000339.1:0-233 GCA_022706165.1 Candidatus Hydrogenedentota bacterium
GGACTGCGCACCGTCGTCTGCGTGCTCGCCCCCGGACTGAAAAACCGCAGCAACGAACGGTTGGTGAAAGGCCTGCAAGCGGCGGGCATGAAAGTCATCGTCGTTCTCCTCGGCTATCCCCGCGAACTGCACACCCTGGCCGACGCCGACGCCATCGTTCTCTCCTACGGCGACCCTGCCTCATGCGATCAAACCATGCTGGCCGTCGCCGACGTCCTCGTAGGAACCGCGCC
>JAKJDA010000339.1:243-3624 GCA_022706165.1 Candidatus Hydrogenedentota bacterium
TTCCCCGCAGGTTCCGGCCTCGTCTACGCGCTGGAGCCGTTGATCAAAAAAGCCGCCTGGGACTTCGGCGACGGCGAACGAGCCAAGCAAGCGCGCGTCGAACACGTCTATGCGGCGCCCGGGACCTACTCCGTCACCCTCACCGTTTCCGGACGCAATGGAAAAACAACCAATGCCCAGGCCACCATCACCGTGCACTAGCAGCCACCTCCGCGCTGCGGTCATGAGCGCTCCGTGCAAGAACCAGCCGGCGTGACGCAAGGTCCCTCACAATTTCTTTACATGGCCTTTCTCAAACGTGTATCATCGATCATCTGACACGCAGGGGAATGTTGCATGACATCTGACGCCATTCCGGCGCCATCGCCGCACCTACAGATGCAAAAGTACAGCGGATTGGGGGGCTTGCTCCACATCCTCCGCTATTTCGTCCCGTATCTCATTCCGTTTTGGGACAAAATCCTCCTTCGTTTCCTGCTTGTCAACTGCGTCACCCTCTTGAGCGCATGGGTCGCCGTCGCCGCAGGCAACGTCATCGACAAGGGATTGACGGCGCGCGATGCCGCCGGATTCCATTTTTGGCTCTTGGCAGGGCTGGGGCTGGGATTGGGGGCACTCGTATTGAGCTTCACGCTCGGGGTGATCAGCACCTACATCGCGACCATGCTCGAGGGACGTTTTCGCCTGGATATGTTCAAAGGACTGCACCGGCAATCGCTCCGCTTCTTCCATTCGCGCCCGATCGGCGAGCACATGTACCGAACAAACGACGATCCCACGGTGACCACCCTGTTCCTCGGAACCTTTCTGCTGCAAATCATCGAAAAATTCCAGATTCTCATTGTGTCCATCGGCGTGGCCCTCTCCTTGAACCCCCAGGTGGCCTACCTGATTGTCGGCTACCTTTTGCTCTACACCCCCTTCTGCCATTTCTCCGCCACATACGTGCGCTGGCTCAATATGCGAGGCCGTTGGTCCATCCAAAACACGTTCTCCAGCCTGCAGGAATGCCTCGCCGGATACCCGGTAAGCAAGGCTTTCGCCCGCGAAAAATGGTCGCTGTGCGCCTATTACCGCACCATGGCCGACGCCACCCGCATTTTCATCCAATATCTTGTGGGAAACAGCATCTTCATGCACCTGACCAACCCCGCGCCCCCGATCGGCTTGATGCGCCTCCTGTTCCTTTTCCTCGGCGGCACCGCGTTCTTCGGATATCACGTCATCGTCGGCGATCTCACCCCCGGTCAATACGTCTTCATGGGCGGGCTCATCCTGCAAATGATGGGCCCGATCGAGGAAATGGTGAATGGCATCGCCAATCTGCGCATCTGGTCCGTGCCCGCGGAACGCATGTTGCAGACCCTGGAAGTGGAACCGGAAATCCAAGACGTCCCCAACGCGATCGAACTGCCCCACTCCGTCTGCCGCATCGAATTCCAAGACGTCTCCTTCCGATATGCGCCCGACCTTCCCGATGTCGTCAAAGGCGTTTCCTTCTCGGTGGAGCCCGGCACGAAAGTCGCCCTGGTCGGCATGTCGGGCGCCGGCAAAACCTCGATCTTCAACGTGTTGATGCGTTTTTACGACCCGACGGGCGGTCGCGTGTTGATCGGCGGCCACGATCTGCGCCAAATCCGCCTCGACTCCTACCGAAGCCAGATTGGTCTCGTGCTGCAGGAAAGCCACCTGTTTTCCGCAACCCTGCGTGACAACATCTTGATCGGAAACCCCCACGCCAGCCAAGAAGACCTGGCCGCCGCGATCGACCGCGCCGGCATGACCCCGCTCGTCGCCTCGCTTCCCGACGGCCTCGACTCGATCATCTCCGAAGCGGGCAATCTGTCCGCCGGCGACCGTCAACGCATTGCCATCGCGCGCGCCCTTTTGCGCAGTCCCCAATTCTTCTTCCTCGACGAACCCACCTCGGCCCTCGATCCCGAGACCACCCGGGAAATCGTCCGGCAGCTCAACAAAGTCGTCAAAGGAAAGACCTGCCTTGTCATCGCGCACAGTCTCCAAATGATCGTCGACGCCGACGAAATCATCGTCATGGACCACGGCGTGGTGACGCAACGGGGCAAACACGCCGAACTGGTCGCGCAAAAGGGCCTATACCGGGACATGTGGGAAGCCGATCTAGCCAAATACGGCAGTTTTTATGGAGAAGGAGAAGGCGGCGCGTGATCAATCCTGTTTTGATAGACAGCGTCGAAGCGTCGGGCATGTCGCGCCTCAACGGCTGGCAGCAAGTGGCGCTCTTCCTCCGCCTGCTGCGCTATGCCAAGGCGATTTGGGACAAAATCCTGCTCCGCATGATCATCACCCAGCTCAACGCCTTCATGCTGGCGGTTCCCGTCATCGTAAGCATCCGCATTTTCGACGAGGCCTTTCCCCGCAAGGACATGTCGCTGTTCCTCGAATTGTGCCTGATCGCCATCGTCGCGATCCTGCTCAATAAGATGCTCGAATTCATTTTCGACGTCATGGCCGTCTACGGCATCGCCAAACTCGGCCTGAACATCCGCATCGGCATCCTCGCCCACATCCTCCATCTTTCCCCGCGATTCTACGAATCCCGCCCCGTGGGCGAGCACATGTACCGCTGCGTCTACGACACCGGCGAATCGGCGGCATTGGCCAACGACGCCGTGCCGCGCCTCGTGAACAACCTGCAAAAAATCCTGACGCTCGCCTTCGTAATGGCAACGATTCGTCTCTGGCTGTTGCCCGTCACGGCGGCGTACCTGCTGGTCTTTTTCGTCATCAAGCACTACATCGCGACCCAAATCCGAAACGTCGACCGCAAAGAGCGCCGCGAAGGCCAGCGCGTTGAGGCCATCACCCGCGAAGTTTTCTCCGCATTCAAGCTTGTCAAAGGAAACGGCCTCGAACGCATGGTGTCGCGCTGGTATTTCGCGCAAGTCGCCCGAAAGCTCCACCTCGCATTCCTGAAAAACGTCCTCATAAGCTTCGACATGAACTTCAGCAATCCTGCGGTCGGGCTCGCCTTTCCCCTGTTCATCTTTCTGCTGAACTACGTGGCCGGAAACCAAATACTTTCCGGATCGGTTTCCGCCATGACCATCGGCGAATACACGGGCATCGCGGTGCTGGTCAGCCAACTGGCCCTGCCCTTGCAAGACGCCATCAACCTCTTCCAAGAAGTGCGCCGCCAACTCATCCCCGCCGAGCGCATGATGGAAACCTTCAATGTCGCCCCCGAAGTCGTCGACGCCCCTGACGCGGCCAGAATCCACGGCCTCAAAGGACATCTCCAGGTCGAGAACCTGACCTTCGCCTACAACGGCGTGCCTGTGTTGCGCAACATCTCGCTCGAAGCCCAGCCCGGCGAAAAAATCGCGGTGGTCGGCCCCATTG
>JAKJDA010000033.1:0-9876 GCA_022706165.1 Candidatus Hydrogenedentota bacterium
GTGGCCCATGCGCTGACGAGATGGATGGGCTGTTTGCCTTTGGCCTGGTCGTGCGAGCGGCGCACGGTCTTGCCGTCGATGGCGACGATGCCCTCGACCGTTTGTTGCACGGCGCGCACCCAGTCGATGAAACACTGCTGGAGCGCCAGCGGGTCCACCAGGGAAAAGACACGACCAAAGGTGTCGTGCGAGGGAATGCCGTTGGGCAATTCCAGGAACGAGCGCAGCCAATCCTCCTTACACTGCCCGAAATCTTCGACATCCAGCCACGAATCGGCCCCGGCGATGACGGCGCAGACCGTGATGGCGATGATATCGATAAGGCTATGGCGTTTTTTGCGGTCCAGACGCGGGTCCTCAAGCTGACTGAAGTGGAGGAAGAACAGGCTGTTGTTTGCGTCCATGACGGTCATTCTCCTTTTTGGGGGTCTTGGACACAATATGCGCGATGGTCTAGTTAAATATCAAACTAGAACTACTGAAAAACACACGAATCTCCCTTCTTCTTTATGGGGTATGTGGGGCGGGGCGCCAACGACCAAACGAAAAGGGGAAGCAAATCACAAACGAGCCAAGGTCTGCCCGGAACTCAGATTTTAATGCGATAGCCCTGAAGCGAATCGCGAATCGCGAAAGAAGCCCAGGGTCTCCAAAACGCCGCCGCTG
The DNA here is from genome assembly GCA_022706165.1 of Candidatus Hydrogenedentota bacterium. Taxonomy (GTDB): domain Bacteria; phylum Hydrogenedentota; class Hydrogenedentia; order Hydrogenedentales; family SLHB01; genus JAKJDA01. The sequence goes on from JAKJDA010000033.1 coordinate 667, forward strand.
TTTTGACAGGTCCTCGGTTCGTTCCTACAATCACACACGAACAGGAGGGTCTCGCAATGCAATGGACGAAAATCGGGGACGCACGGCCAGGACAAATCATCGCCCAAGCCGTGGCAACGCCCGATGGCGAGATCGCGTATCCGCCGGGGTTCCGCTTGACGGCGCCCGGCATCGAACGATTGCGCGCGGCGGGGGTTGCGGCAATCGCCGTCAAGAATCCGGCTGTTGCCGGACCAGACCTTCGCGCTCGCCTGGAAGAACTCCAGGACCGTTTTCAAGGCGTCGATGATCCCATCATGCTTCAACTCAAGGCTGTCCTTGAGAAGCGCCTGCGTTTCTTGTATCTTGGAAACGAACCGACGCGCGTTCCCGAGTGATCGATCCGGCAAGGAGTGAACCGCGGACATGGATTCCGAAACCCTCCGCAGACGCGTCGCCGAGCTTGCCAATCTGCCCACGCTACCCGGCGTCCTTCAAAAAGCGGCCGCCCTTGCCGAGGACGGACAAACGAGCGCCGCTGATATGGCCAACCTTATCAGCGGCGACCCGGCGCTCAGCGCCAAAACGCTGCGGCTGGTCAATTCGCCGGCATACGGTTTCCCAGGCCGCATCTCATCGGTCGCCCATGCCGTGGCGCTCCTCGGACTCCACGCCGTCAAAGGCCTTGTGCTCGGCGCGACAACGTTCGATTCCTTGGACGCACAGGGACAAGGCCTGTGGCGACACAGTTTCGGCTGCGCCGTCATCAGCCGACGCTTAGCCCGGGAATGCGGCCTCGCAACCGCCGAGGAATGTTTCGTTGCGGGCCTGCTGCACGACCTCGGAAAAATGACGCTTTCGTGCTTGTATCCGGACGCGTACCAGGACGCGATCGCAGCCGCGATCCACGGTCGCCTCCACATTGCGGAGGCGGAAAAGACCGCGTTCGGAACCGACCACGCGCGCGTGGCGCGTTGGCTTGCGGAAGAATGGCGGTTCCCGGCGCGACTTGCCGATCCCCTTGAACATCACCATGCGCCGGGCAACGCCGGAGAATTTCGGAACGTCGCCGCCATCGTGCATGTCGCAGACATCTTGGCGCGCGGAATGGGCTACGGGTTTCCGGGCGATCGCGTCATGCCGCCGCTCGATCACGAAGCCTTTCAGGGACTGCGGCTATCTTTCGAGCAAATTGGCCGCGTCGTGCATGATTCGGAAACGGAGTTCAACGCAGGCAGTGATTTGTTTGCCGCGGAAGAGTGAGGGAACCATGGAACACGCCAACCCCAACGTCCTGATCGTAGCCCAAACCGCCGAAGAGGGCGCGACGCTACAAGACCGTCTTCAGTTGTACGGACTGACCGTCCGGATCGCCTTGAACGGATCGAACGCGCTTGATCTCTTCTACGCCGACCCGCCCCAATGCCTCGTGTTCGGACACGAAATCGCGACAGACGACGGGCATTCGCTGCTCAAGGATATCAAAGCCGACAACGTGTACGGCCATCTGCCGGTCATCCTTATCATCGGAGAAAAAGACCGCGACGCCGGCATCGACTGGTCCGCCATGCCCGCAGACGACTACGTCGTGCGCCCCTTTCCGCCCGCCGAGTTGGCCTCACGCATTCTTCTGTGTCTGGCTCGCGCCTCGCGCGACGTCAACGCCAATCCCTTGACCGGCCTGCCCGGCAACCTGACCATCACCCGCGAAGCAGAGCGGCGCCTGGCGTCCGGCGATCCGTTCGCCCTGGCGTATCTCGATATCGACCACTTCAAGGCCTTCAACGATCGTTATGGTTTTTCGCGCGGCGACGAGGTCTTGCGGATGTGCGCGCGCGTCGTGGTCAACGTCATCCGAACGCTTGGCGGCGACGACAGCTACGTGGGCCATGTCGGCGGGGACGATTTCGTGTTCATGGCGAATCCCGGCGTCGCGGCGGCCGTCTGCAAACGCATCACGGAAGACTTCGATCGCATTGTCCCCAGCTTCTACGATGAAGAAGACTCCATCCGCGGCAACATCCAATCCGTCGATCGACAGGGCAACCCGCACGTCTTCCCCATCATGTCCATCTCCATTGCCGTCGTCGACACCCAGGTCGCCCACATCGCCCACATCGCCGAGCTTTTCGCCCGCGTCGCCGAGGTGAAATCCTTTGTCAAGCGTCTGCCCGGATCAAACTACATCATCGACCGCAGAAAATGATTTCAAGGCGATTCAAACCCTGCGCCGGCGCGAACAAAATGGCGGAACGCGATCGTTTCTCGCGGCCAAGTAATTTTGCGCTCACAAAAGAGCTGGGGAGCCCCTTCTTGTCCGAAAGGGCTCCCCAGCTCTTCCTACAACGCACGCCACCCACGATGCGATGATTGCTGCCTCATTGGCCCACGAGGCGAGTCGCCCCGCTGCTAGGGTTGTTCCATAGCGCCCCGCTATTTGAGCAGTTGCAAGGCGGTCTGCGGCACCACGTTGGCCTGGGACAGCACCTGAGTGCCGGCGCTGACGAGGATTTGGTTGCGGGTGAAATCGATGGTTTCGCGGGCGACGTCGACATCGCGGATGGCGCTTTCAGAAGCCGCCGAATTCTGCTCCTGAATCGCCAGCACGTTGATCGTGAATTCGAGCCGGTTTTGCGTGGCTCCCAGCGAACTGCGCAAAGACGACACGCTCTTGATCGCGTTGTCGAGCGTGGTAATGGCGCTGGTGGCGCTGTCGAACGAAGAAATCGCCACGCCATTCACGCCGATGTCGGTGGTTTTCGCGCCGGTCAACGACAGGGTGAGGGTCTGTCCCGCCTGCACGCCGGCCTGAAGCGTGACCGTCTGCGGCGCACTCAGAATAAACAGGCCGTTGAATTCCGTATCAAGGGCAATGTCATCGATCTGCTCCAACAGCAGCTTCACTTCCGCATCCAGCGAGGCGCGGTTTTGGGTGCTCTGCGTGCCGTTGGCGGCCTGAACCGCCAATTCGCGAATGCGTTGCAGGATGTTGGTGGTTTCACTCAAGGCGCCTTCCGCGGTTTGCACCAGGCTGATACCGTCCTGGGCGTTGCGCTGCGCCACCGCAGAGCCTCGAACCACCGACTTGAAGCCCTCGGCGATGGCCAACCCCGCTGCGTCGTCCGAAGCGCGATTGATGCGGAGGCCGCTGGACAGGCGTTCGAGGGACTTGTTGAGGGCGCCCGTGGAACGTTGCAAGACGCGTTGGGCGTTCAGGGCCGCGATGTTGGTGTTAATGCGAAGTCCCATGATGATGTTCCTCCGTGAACGTTAACCTTTGCATCCTTGCATCGGCTGGAAGGCTGTTTTTCTCGACTTCCACCACTTCTATCGGCAGGCGCTTTCCAAATCTTTAGCCCGGCATTCCAAAAGCCCCGAACACGACCGCCCGCACAGATTTGTTTTCCGGAAGACTTTGTGCTATCCAGTCGTAGCAAACGAAAGGCAAAGAGCGTACGGGGATGGGGGCTGCAGACGCATGGCGCGCATTTTCCTTTTTGCGACGTGTTGGCTGATGGCGTGGGCGGCGCCTGCCTTTGCCCAAACGCCGCCTCCCGTCGACGACGCAACCTGCCTGGGATGCCACGATGACGCCGGACTCGTGAAAACGCTTCCCGGCGGGGCGACCGTGTCCCTCTTCGTCTCTCCCGAAGCCTTCGCCCAATCGGTTCACGCGGGCGGCGGTTGCGTGTTCTGCCATGCCGACATCAAGGAAGTCCCCCACCCGGAAACCCTCAAACCGGTGGCATGCGACGGGTGCCACGGATCCGAGGCCGCCCTGTTCACAGAAAGCCTGCACGGCGCCGCCCTTGCCAAAGGCGATCCGCTGGCGCCATCCTGTCACGACTGCCACAGCAAACACGACATTCGGACCAAACAAGACCCAAAATCGAAAACCAATCCCATCCATATTCCGGAGATGTGCGGCGGATGCCATGCGGAAGACGCGCCCGTCGCACGAGAGCGCAACATCGCCGAGCACAACATCCTGCAGAACTATGAGGAGAGCGTTCACGGCGAAGGCCTTTTGAAAAAGGGATTGAAGGGAACTGCGGTATGCACAAGCTGCCACACGGCGCATCATGTTCTGCCGCACACGGACCCGCGATCGACCATTGGGCGCGCCAACATCGTGTCCACCTGCACGCAATGCCATGCGCTCATCGAGGAAGTCCACCGGAAAATCATCAACAGCGAACTGTGGGAAAAAGACCCATCGGTCATCCCTGTTTGCATCGATTGCCACCAGCCGCACAAAGCGCGCAAGGTCTACTACGACGAAGGCGTCAGCGACCGGGACTGCCTGATGTGCCACGGCAAAGAGGTTCAGGGACGCGATAAAACCTTGCCCCCCGTGGACGCGAACCAGATGGCAGGGTTTCGCCACGGCGCCGTGCGCTGCGCCCAGTGCCACACCAAAGCAAACCCGTCGTTGGCGCGACCCTGCGAAACGATCGCGTCTTCCGTGGACTGCTCCATTTGTCACGAGGAACAGGTGTCGCAACACGCTCGAAGCTCCCACGGCCAGCTTCAGGCAAAAGGCGATCCCGACGCCCCCGGGTGTCTGAATTGCCACGAGCCGCACTACACGCGATCGAAGGCCGATCCACTCTCTCCAACCTTCCCCTCAAACGTGCCGGCGCTGTGCGGAAAATGCCACGACGACGGAGAAAAAGCGGCGGCGCGCGGACATCAGGCCGAGTCGAGCATCGTGCGCAACTACGCGACGAGCATCCACGGCAAGGGCCTCCTGGCGAGCGGATTGCTCGTCACGGCGACCTGCACCAGCTGCCACACGGCGCACGCGCCATTGCCCAGCAGCGATCCCGCATCCAGCATCAACGCCCAAAACATTCCAGCCATGTGCGGACGGTGCCACAGCGGCGTCGAAAAAGTCTTCGCAAAAAGCGTCCACTCCCCTGCCGTGACCACATCCGGAAAACCGTTGCCGACATGCAACGATTGTCACACCAGCCACGGAATCCGCCGGACCGACGAAGACGCCTTCAAGCAGGAAATCGTGTCGATGTGCGGCTCATGCCATGAAGACGTGACCCAAACCTATTTCGACACGTACCACGGCAAGGTGTCGCGTTCCGGAACGGGGCGCGCCGCCAAATGTCACGACTGCCACGGCGCGCACGACATTCTCCCGATCTCCAATCCGCACTCGCGCCTCAGCCACGACAACATCGTCGCAACATGCGCCCAATGCCATCCCGGATCGCACCGGCAGTTCGCGGGATACCTCACCCACGCCACCCACCATGATCCCCAGAAATACCCCGCGTTGTTCCTGGCATTCTGGGGCATGACCGCCTTGCTGACGGGAACCTTCGCCGTCTTCGGCCTGCACACCCTCATATGGCTCCCGCGGTCGTTCCGCGAAATGATGCGCCGGCGCAGCCAAAACAAACAGGGCGAACCGCGCATGTTCCGCCGCTTCGACCCAATCGTCCGCCAGCTGCACTTCGTGCTGATCCTGAGTTTCTTCGGTCTAGCCCTGACAGGCATGGCGTTGAAGTTTTCGTATATGCCATGGGCGCTTTGGCTGGCAAAGTCCATGGGAGGCTTTCACGCAGCAGGCGTCATCCATCGTATTTGCGCCGTGATCATGCTCATCGATTTCGTCATCCACATCGGCGTGATTGTTCACCGCAAACGCGAGTCCGGCATTTCCTGGAAAGAACTCCTCCTCGGGCCGTCTTCGCTGATTCCCAACATGACCGACGCAAGACAGTTCGGCCAAACGCTCAAATGGCTTGTGCGCCTCGGGCCGCAGCCTCGTTACGGCGAATGGACCTATTGGGAAAAGTTCGACTATTTCGCGGTGTTCTGGGGCGTCGCGATCATTGGATCGACCGGATTCATGCTCTGGTTCCCCGAACTATGCACGCGCGTGCTGCCCGGCTGGATGATCAACGTCGCAACAATCGTCCATAGCGACGAAGCCCTTCTCGCCGTGGGCTTTATCTTCACCATCCACTTCTTCAACACCCACTTCCGCCCCGAAAAATTTCCCATGGACATGGCGATGTTCACGGGACTTGTTTCGGAGGAGGAACTCAAGCACGAACGGCCCGAGTACTACGCAAGACTTATCGCCGAAGGAAACTACGAAAAACGCATCGTCGCGCAAGCCCCCAAGGAATTTCGCTTCTGGGCGGCCCTGTTCGGGGGAGCGGCTCTCGCGACAGGCTTCGCGATGGTGCTGTTCATCTTGTGGTCCATGATCTACGGTTACCGTTAGACCGTCTTGCACAAAATCAGAACCGTCTGCCCCCAAGGCGCCTTCAGAAGGGCGGTTTCCCGTCCCGGCAGCGCGCTGCGCCACGAAAAACCTGCCGTTATCCCTTGATCCCCGTGAGCTTGATGCCTTCGATGAACTGACGTTGGGCGAAGAAAAAGATGACGATGATGGGCGCCGTCATCATCGCCGACGCAGCCATGAGCCGTCCGTATTGCGCGCTGTATTGGCCCTGAAACATGGCCAGACCAACGGAAAGCGTATAGCGCGTCTCATCGAGCAGGTAAATGAGGGGACCGACAAAGTCATTCCATGCGCCGAGAAAAGAAAAAAGACCGACCACCGCCAACGCAGGCACGGACAACGGCATAACGACCCGCCACCAAATCGCGATCTCGCCATGTCCATCGACGCGGGCAGCGTCAAGCAAGTCGCGTGGAACCGTGAGAAAAAACTGACGCAGCATGAAAATAAAAAACGCGTTGCCAAAAAGCGTGGGCGCCGTCAACGGCCAAAAAGTGTCGATCCAGCCTAGTTTGCGAAACATCAAGAAGACCGGGATCATCATCACCTGACCGGGAACCATCATCGTGCCGAGCATGGCGTAAAAAAACAGATCGCGGCCCGGCCATTTCACCCGGGCGAAAGCATACGCCACCATGGAAGAAGACAACACCGTGCCAAACACGGTGAACGCGCAAATGTAAAGGGTGTTCGCCAGGAATTGCCAGAGGTGAAAAGGCGAATCGGCGTCAAAAAGCCCCTTCAGGTGCTCGAGGGTCGGCACGAACACCCACACCGGGGGAAACTGCTTCAATAGCGCGTCCGGCTTCACCGCGCTGCTGAGCAGCCACGCCAACGGAAAAAGAAACACCAGCGACAAGCTGATCACCAGCAGATATTTGACGGCATCGGCGGCGACGCCCGCGGGGCGATCGTTCATTCGCCCGGTCCTCCCTCGTAGTGAACGAACCGTTTGGACCCCTTGAACACGAAGACGGTCAGCGCGCCAATGATGGCGAACAACACCCACGCCATCGCAGAGGCATATCCAAGACGAAAATACTCAAAGGCATTGTTGAACAAGTACAGGCAATAGAAAAGAGTCGATATGCCCGGTCCGCCCTTCGTCATCACATAGGCCTGCGTGAACACCTGGAACGCGCCGATCAACCCCATGACAAACGTGAAAAATAGGATGGGCGAAATCATCGGCAACGTGATGTGCCATACCTTCCGCCAGGCGCTGGCGCCGTCAAGATCGGCCGCTTCGTACAACGCGGCAGGGACGTCCTGCAGCGCGGCCAGATACATGACCATCGTCCCTCCCACGCCCCATACGCTCATGAGGATAAGCGCCGGCTTGGACCAAAAAGGGCTTTGCAGCCAATTGGGCGGCTGAAACTGCGTGCCGCAAACGGCATTGACGAGATCGTAGACGGGTTGCAAAGCCCAATTGAGATAGCCGTACTGCGAGTTGAAGACCCATACCCACAACACGGAAGCCGCCACCATCGGCACGATGGACGGCAAAAAGAAGAATGTGCGGAACAACGGGCGGGCTTTCATGTTGCGGTTCAGCAGCAAAGCCATTGCAAAAGCCGCCGCCATGCCCAACGGCACGCTAAAAATCGTATACACAACGGTGTTCCACATCGACGCCAAAAACAAGGGGTCTTCGAACAACTCGCGGAAATTGTCCAACCCAATCCATTCTGGACGGTTGAAAATGTCGTACTCGGTGAAACTGAAATACAACGAACAGAGCAACGGGCCCAGCAAAAAAATCAGAAACCCTATAAGGTAAGGTGAAGCGAAAAAGACTCCCACGCATAGCGACGTACGTTGGCCTTGGGTCATGTCGACGCGCTCCCCCCAGTGTCCGCCGACGCCTGGGGCGCGTCAGCCGATTGCCACGTTGCGGCGTCAAGCAATCCAACAATCGCTTCAGCCGTGATGGAGCCGGCATCCGGATAGGTCGCGCCCAACATGATCACGACGCCGTGCACGCAAAAAAAGCCATTCCACGCAAACGCAGCCTCGCCGGGATTGGGCGCCGGATCCTGGGCGATCGCGTAAAACCCGCGCAGGCCGTTTTGCTCGACGCGTTGCACCGGAGGGGGTTGGACGGAGAAGGCATCCCCCAATCCATTCCACCACGCCGTAAGCATCTCAAGCAACGACGGATCCAAGCCAAAATCCGGCATCAGCGCATCCGGGCCAAGCAAAGTCAAACGAATCCGCACGGCCTCCTTGCCGGGCAACGCAATGTCCGCCGTCATCTGCCCTCCCGCGCCAAGGTCCTTGACGTCGCACATCGCTCCCCCCGGCAACGTCAGCGACAACGTGCCAAACACGGGCGAACTCACCGCACAGACGATGGGGGGAGGCGGCGGAGCGGCCGGCGCCGGCGAATCGGGCGGCAAGACGCTCGGCTCGGGCGGCGCCGCCGACTGATCCGAAGGACTCGACGCCGGGGGCAGGCTTGGCGGCGCCGGCGAACATGCGGCGAAACCGAGCGACAACGCGATCGCGCATCCGGCAACGATCGCAACGACAGCACAACGCGCGATAGCTTTCATGGCTGCACCTTTCGCGCACGCTTCATCACGCGATCCAATTCTTTTTGAGTGGTTTCCTGAGCAGAATCGAGCGCCTGTTTGGGCGTTTTCAATCCATATAGGGTCTCGCTGACCGCCCGCTCAAGCTGCCCCATGTAAAAGGCCTGCGCGGGCATGACGGGACGTTGGTGACGGGTGTTCTTGAGAATCTCGTAAAACGTTTCAAGCTTGGGATCGCCCTGGACATGCTCAAAGCCCCTGGAAGCCTTGTACGCCGGAAACGTGCCGGTCGTGACCACCATCGATTGACCCGCCTCATCGCTCGTGCACATCCATTTCATAAAGGCGAAAGCTTCGCGCGGATGACGCGAGCCGCGCGGGATCGCGATGGCCCAGCCGCCCATCCACACGCTGTTGTCAAAA
>JAKJDA010000033.1:9886-11980 GCA_022706165.1 Candidatus Hydrogenedentota bacterium
GGCCACGCCGTAGTCAAGATCCGGGCCATATTTCTTGAAGAAATTGACGTTTGACACGTGGCCTGCCGCCATGGCCATCTTGCCGCGAATGAAGGGATTGTCCGTCATGTCGCCAAACCCTTCGGAAAAACTGTTGATCGCCTCCAGCCCGTACCGGTCGGCATAGGACTTCATCCAAACCAGGGCCTCCAAAATATGCGGGTCATCGCCGCAGGTCACCCGCATGGCGGCATCATCGTAAAACTCCCCGCCAAAGGCCCAGCCCCACGTGAAAATCGAATTCGCCATCCCGAACACGTTCCACGGAATGAACCCGACTTGGCGGATGCGCCCCTTCTCGTCAAACCGCGTGAGCTTGTCCGCAAAACGATCGAGTTCCTCGATGGTTCGAGGCGGAACATCCACGGGCAAGCCCGCGTCGACAAAACACTGCTTGTTCCAGATAAACGCGAAGTTCGGATCGGCATCGTACGTAAGCGCATAGGTCTTGCCGAGAAACTGGCACTGCTTGGCGCACGGCTCCCAAAAATCGGCCTGGCGAATGCCGAACTCGTCCATAAGGGCATCAAGCGGTTCAAGGACCCCGCGCGCGCCCCATTCCGACACCTGCGGCCCATCGACAAACACCACATCGGGCGGTTCCCCGGCGGAAACGGACAAGAAGAATTTTTGATTCGACGAGAGGTTGTTGGGAATGAACAACGAACGAACGACAATAGCGTCTTGGCTGGCGTTGAACGACTCCACCAGACGGCGGAATTCCTTGCCGTCGTTGCCGCCCCAAGGATGCCACAGCGTGATGACCTGCTTGCCCGGGGGCGACGGGGCCGGAGCGCCCGTCAGCGAGTAAAGGCCCGTCAGCAACACGCCGATCGCGACGAACAAAATCAGCGTGCGCAACGAACTCATCCCTCAATCACCTTGCGACAGATATCGTTGAGCATCTTCCCATCCGCCAGATCGCCGATCTCCTTCTTGATGGCGCCGGTCAACTTGCCCGCGTGGTTCAGCTCCGGATGCGCCGCATAGTGCGCACGGACACGCGCCTCAAGCTCCGACGCGGAAAGCTGCCGAGGCAAAAATTCCTCTATGACGGCGATTTCGCATTCGGTGGCGGCGGCTTCGTCTTGCCTGTCATGCTGCCGGAATATTTCAAGGGATTGCTGACGCTTGCGCACTTCGCCGCGCAACACCGCGATCGCGTCGGGCTCAGCGACCTCGGAACCGGTCTCTTTTTCCTTCAACAACAGCGCCGCCTTGACCATGCGCAGGCATTCAAGCCGCGCGTGACTCTTGCTCTTCATGGCGTCTTTGATGGCATGCTGAATGGATGCAACGATAGACATACGCGCCCCTCCCTGCGAACCCACTGTAGCCAAGTCGCGGATTCGAATGCAACGCCCCCGTCAAAACGGTTCCGCGCTTTTGCGCAAAGCCTCGATCGAAACCCGAAGAACCTCGGCGCGCGTCGCGTCCAACGGCTGCTTCACCGTGGCGCCGGCCGCCGCCGGATGACCGCCGCCGCCGAACCGGCGCGCAAGCGCGGCGCAATTGACGCCCGGGCGCGCACGAAGATTTATCTTGGTCTCGTCAGGAGAAAATTCGCGAAACAAAATGGCCAAATGCACGCCATCGATGCTCCGCAGAAAATTGACCAACCCCTCGATGTCTTCCGCGCCGGCCCCCGTCTCTTCCATATCCGAACAAAGCAATTCGCTATACACCAACATGCCGTCATGCAGCCGGGTGACGCGCGCCAGCATCCGCTGCAACAGGCCAAGCTTGCCGACGGTGAGGACATCAAAAATGCGCATCGATATTTCCGCGACGTCAAGTCCCGTCTCCACCAGCGACGCCGCGACGCGATGGACGCGCGGAGAAGTATTGGCATAGCGAAAACTGCCGGTGTCGGTGACGAGCGCGACATACGCGCATTCGGCAAGAGCCTGCGACATGGAAAGCCCCGCCGTTTCGACAAGCCGCACAATGATTTCGCCGACTGCCGCATACGTCGGATCGATAAAGACAAGATCGCCTTCCGGCTCCGGCTCGTCATGGTGATCTATCACCAACAACCGCGCCGGCGGCTCAAGC
>JAKJDA010000033.1:12017-13808 GCA_022706165.1 Candidatus Hydrogenedentota bacterium
TTGCCCGCGCGCATCCGGCGCGAGGCATCCACCAATACCGCCGCATCATAAGGCCCCCGAGCCCCCTCCACGCCCACGATGTCGCTTCCCCCAGGCAAATGCCGGTACAGCTGCGGAACGGGATCCGAGAGAACGCAATCAATGCGCTTCTTGCCCATGCTCGCGAGCAGATGGCGCATCGCCAACATGCTGCCGACCGCGTCTCCATCGGGACTGGTGTGCGTCGTGATCAGAAAGGAGTCCGCGCCGCGCAACGCATCCAGCATTCCAGCAAGATCAGTCGTGATCGGCATCCAGACCGCCCCCCTCCTGCTCTTCCTTGTGCAGTTCCTTGAACACTTCTTCGAGGTGGAACACGCGATCGAGGGAATCGTCTTCGAAAAAACGCAACTCGGGCGTAAAACGAAGCCGTAGATGCTTGCCCAAATGCTTGCGTATCCATCCGACGCTGTGACGCAAGGCGATCAGCGAACTCTTCCGTTCGCTCTCGGAACCCAACACGCTGACATAAAGATTGGCATATCGCAGATCGGACGAAACCCGCACGTCCATGATCGACACGAACCCGATCCGCGGGTCCTTCAACCCTTTTTGCAGCAGGTCGGCGACTTCCTTGCGGATGGCTTCCGCGACGCGTTTGGCTCTGGCTTCGCTCATGATTCCGATCGTGTTCGAGAGGGCATCACAACATTTCAATGCGGTAATCGATCAATTCAGCCCCGGCCTTGTCCGCGGAAAAACGGACAATCTCGTTTAACTGCTCGTTCGCATGCCGGGCATCATCCGAAACGACGCACACCGCAAGCTGCGCACGACCCCACAAATCCTTGTCGCCCGTTTCCGCCACCGAACAATTGAACCGGTTGTGCAACAGCTGCTTCAAGCTTTTGATGATTCGCCGCTTATCCTTGAGGGAGCGCGCCCCAGGCGTCAATACATCCATCTCGAGCAGGCCGATGGTCACCGGTGCGGCCTCCGCCATCCCTACGAAGACAACGTCTTCGCCACTTGCTCCAACCGATACGCCTCGATAACGTCCCCGGTCTTGATATCATCAAAGTTGTCAATCTTGATGCCGCATTCGAAGCCGCTGGTCACCGAACGCGCATCGTCCTTCTCGCGACGAAGCGTCCCAATCTTCCCCGTATGCACGACATTGCCATCGCGCACCAAGCGCACCAAGCCGCCGCGGACGATCTCGCCGTCCTGCACAAAACAGCCCGCGATGTTTCCAAACGCCGAAGAACGGAAAACCGCGCGAATCTCCGCATGTCCGGTGGTGACTTCCTTGATATCCGGGGCCAACATGCCTTCCAGGGCCTTGCGCACCTCGTCAATCGCCTCGTAAATGACGCGATACGTGCGAATGTCCACCCCTTCCTGTTCCGCAAGCTTTTGGGCGCGGGGACTGGCCGCCACGTGGAAGCCGATGATCACCGCATCGCTGGCGCTGGCCAACAGAACGTCGGATTCGTTGATGCCGCCGACGCCCGAATGGACAATCGTGATACGGGCATCGCCCGTGCCAACCTTCGCCAAGGAAGAATCCAACACGTCGACGGATCCCTGCACGTCCGCCTTGATCACGATCCGCAACTCCGGCTTTTCGCCCGCCAACATGCGCTCGTGAAAATCCTCGAGGGTGATGTGCTTGGCGCCTTGGCCATGACGCTGCCGGGTCAAAATCGCGCGTTTTTCGGCGACAGCCCGCGCGACACGTTCATCCTGCGCCACAATAAACACGTCGCCCGCATTGGGCGGCACATGGAACCCCGTCACCACCACCGGCGA
>JAKJDA010000340.1:0-3226 GCA_022706165.1 Candidatus Hydrogenedentota bacterium
GGCCGCCGTAAGTTCCATGCGGTTGTTGGTCGTGTCCCATTCGCCCCCGGAAAGCTCTTTGGACCTGCCCCGGCATTCGATCACGGCCGCCCAGCCGCCCGTCCCTGGATTAGGCACGCAACCGCCGTCGGTGTAAATAACGACTTCCGTGAGGCCTGCGCGATCGGGCATTACTGGACCGTCACCTTGCCGTACCATTCCTGCGCGTTTTCCTTCGTGATGATCGCCGGTTCAAGGATGATTTCCTGTTGCGGAACGCTTTCTCCTCGGCCCAGTTTGATGGCGATTTCAAGGCCTTCCGCCGCACAGGTCGGATAATAAAAAGTGGAATCCAACATGCCGTCCAACACGCGCTGCACGCCGCCGTCGGGGCCGCCCAAACCGTCCACCCCGACAAAAATCATTTCCTTCTCGCGACCCGCGTTCTTTGCGGCCAGATAGCACCCCACCGCCATCGGATCATTGTGCGCATACACGACGTCGATCTTGGGATTCGCTTGAAGGATCGTCTCCATGCGTTTCAGCGCATTGCCCTGAAGCCAATCGGCCACATCCTCGATGACCTTGACGCCCGGAATCGCATCGATGAACCTGCGGGCGCCGTCATGGCGCTCTTCCTGGGGCTTCGTGCCCAAGAGTCCTTTCATCTCCACGACGACCGGGGCTTCGATGCCCTTGCTCTTCACGTAGTCGGCGACGCGTTGGCCGGCCATCTCGCCGATCTTGACGTTGTTCGCGCCCACAAAGACGTCGTACACCGGCTGCATCAGATTGCGTTCAAGACAGACGACCTTGATGCCCGCGTCGTGCGCGCGTTTCACCACGTCCGTCAGCGGGGCGGCCTCGTTCGGCGCAACGATGAGCACGTCGACTTTCTGCAGAATCATGTTCTCGATTTGCGCGATCTGCTTGGCGTTGTCCTGCTGCGCATCCTGAATCACCAACTCGCAATTCAGATACTTGGCGATATCGCGTTTCATGATGTTGTTCTGCGCCGTACGGTACGGCTCCGCGCTGTTGCACTGCGAAAAAGCGACCTTGATCTTCTTCGCGGGCGCTTGCGCTGCGGCGCCCGGACTCTCTCCTGGAGCCGCGCCGCCGCTCTGCGGCGCGGGCGACTGCGGCGCCCCGCATGCAACGACGACAAGACCGAGCAGCGCTACGGCAACCATCTTCACGTGTTTCATGACCACATCCCCTCCCTATACGGACTGCTTTTTCGCCCCAACCAACTGCAACCACACCGCCACCAGAATGATGACGGCCTTCAACATCCATTGCACGTTTTCGTCCACATTGCGCAGCCCCAGCAGATTCGACAAAATGCCCAAGGCCAGCGCGCCCACGAGCGTGCCCAATATGCCGCCTTTGCCGCCCGACAAACTCGTGCCGCCAATGACGGCCGCCGCGATAGCGTCAAGTTCGTACCCCACGCCTGCGTTCGGGCTTCCTTGGTGCACTTCGCACGAATACAGCACGCCCGCAATGCCCGCCACGAACCCGCAGAAAACATACACGCGGATTTTGACCCACGTGACGTTGATGCCGGACAGCCGCGCCGCCGCCTCGCTGCCGCCGATCGCCATGACATGACGGCCAAAACGGAGCATGCTCAGCATCACGTAGCTTAACGCCGTCACGAGAAGAAAGGTCGACACCACAAAGGCCTTCTGGCCAATAAAAGTCACCACAGCCCGCGTCTGGTCGTCGTACCCCAAGGCGATCGTCGCATTCTTCACAAGCCATTTCGCAAACCCGCGGCTGCCAATCATGACCGCCAGCGTAACGATAAACGGCTGCATCCGGAGTTGCGTGATGACGCTGCCGCTGATAAGGCCGCCGACCGTGGCCGCGCCAATGGCCAACGCCGCAGCCACGGCAGGAGGCCAACCGCTCGCAAACGCAAAGGCGAAGATTGTGCCCGACAACGCCAGCAACGATCCCACCGACAAATCGATCCCGCCGCAGATAATCACCAGCGTCATGCCCATCGCGAGGATGCCGATATCGGAAATCTGCCGCAGGACATTGGCCAGGTTGTTGAGTTGCCAGAATATCGGGAAAAGTCCGTCGCGCGGCGAAAATATCGTGGCCAATGCCACGACGAACAACAGCGTCGCCACGGGACGGAGCCACGACTGCCGCCACATGGCGCTTACCGAACTTTCCGACAACGTCTTTCGCTCCGCTGCAAAATTCACGGCCTCTCCCCGCCGTCCAACCGCGCGCGACTCGCGACGCGCCATTCCTCCTCAAACACAAGCGGGCAAGAAACGCTGACTTCCGCCCAGCATCCCTGCAACGCCGCCCCAAAGGTCCCGCTTGGCGTGTCCAACAGACACAAAACGTTCACGCCATGGTCATACGCCGAGGCATCGGCCAACGGCAAGGCGACCCGCCGCACCCACACGGCGCGCCCTCGCGTCTCATGAAGGCCAGACGACAACGCCCCCAGCACAACGCCCTTCATCGCCGCCGTCGGCGGCACGGGAATCAGCCAGTAGTCAAGCGATTTGACGACCGCCGGATAAATGGATTCGGCTCCCGCTAAAGGCCGTATGGTACCATCCCGCCTCGCCACGCGCAAAGTGCTGCGCCCGGGAAGACGAACCGTATTGCGCACATACACGCGTTGCGCCTCGGACCGAGTAGCGAAGACCGTGACCCGAAACCGGGCCGATGGATCGCCGCGCGGCCCCAAAATGATTTCCTTCCGAAGCCGCAATCCGGAAACCGCAGCAACCGGTCCTTCCAGAACGAGGCGCCCCTCCTCCCGCTCGACAACCGCAATGCGGCATCCTGTTCGCCGGACGGCAACACATCCGTCACCAGACCGCCGGGGTCCAGCCATTCCGCTGCTTGCGCGGCATCTCCGGAAACCGGCAACGGCATCACGAAATTGGCCTCTGTCAACGCCCTGAAGGAAACGATGGCGAAGGTCTCGGGCTGCACCTGAATCTCCAGCGCTCCGTTTTCGAGAGCGATAGGCGCGCTCAGGGCTGTCAGTGCGGAAGCCAAAAAGACGGCGCTCGCGATCATGAGCGAGGGTGAAACTCCTTATGCGCCTTGTGCAAGCGATCGCGGCTCACATGCGTGTATATCTGCGTCGTGGAGATGTCGGCGTGCCCCAACAGTTCCTGCACGGCGCGCAAATCCGCCCCGTGATCGACCAGATGCGTTGCGAAACTGTGACGCAGCATGTGCGGCGTCACGTTCTGCCGGATGT
>JAKJDA010000340.1:3256-3601 GCA_022706165.1 Candidatus Hydrogenedentota bacterium
CATAGCGCTTCACCACGGTCCACACGCTCGTGCGACTCATCCGGCGCCCGCGCGACGACAAGAACAACGCGCCGTCGCGAACGGTCCCTTGCGCCCGGCAATCCTGCCATGCTTGAATGCGCGCCATTGCCTGCGAACCCAGCGGAACCATCCGGACTTTGGCCCCCTTGCCGAGCACCCGCACGCAGCCTTCTGCCAGATCGACGTCGTGCACTCGTATGGCGGCCAGTTCCGAAATGCGAAGACCACACGAATAAAAAAGCTCCAGGATAGCCGCATCGCGCACCCCTTCCGCCGACCCGCAATCCACAATGCCCACCAGGCGTTCCACCTCATCCTCGGACA
>JAKJDA010000341.1 GCA_022706165.1 Candidatus Hydrogenedentota bacterium
GAGGACACAGGCGTACTTATGTAGGCGCCATGCCCGGCAAGATAGTCCAGCTGATGAAACAGGCGGGCAGCATGAACCCAGTTATACTGCTGGACGAAGTGGACAAAATGTCGTCGGATTTCCGGGGCGATCCGTCCTCGGCGCTGTTGGAAGTGCTTGATCCTCAACAGAATTCAGCGTTCAGCGATCATTATATCGAGGTGGACTTCGATTTGAGCGAGGCGTTTTTCATTGCTACGGCTAACAACGAATACAACATTCCGGAACCTCTTCATGATCGCATGGAGGTTGTGCGGCTGCCTGGCTACACGCCATACGAAAAGGAAAAGATCGCGGGGCTTTTTTTGATACCGCGACAGCTTGAAGCGTCTGGTCTCAAGCCGCGCAACATTCAGTTTGCCGAGGAGGGGGTCCGGGCGCTCATTGCGAAGTACACGCGCGAGGCGGGTGTCCGCGAACTGGAACGGCAGATCGCAAATGTTTGCCGGAAGGTGGCGCGGCAGGTCGTTACACGGTCCAAGCGTGCGCGGACGGTTGTCGACGAGAAGACCGTTGTTGAGCTGCTGGGGCCGCAGGAGTACCACGACACGCAGGCCGATATTGCGCCGCAACCGGGCGTTGCGATCGGTCTGGCGTGGACCAACTCCGGCGGCGATATTCTCAACATCGAGACGAGCACGATGCGCGGAAAAGGCGCGTTGACGCTGACCGGGCAGTTGGGCGATGTCATGAAAGAATCGGCTCACGCCGCGTACACGTACCTTCGCTCGCACACCACAAAACTGGGTCTTCCTGAGCAGTTCCACGGCAAGACGGATTTCCACGTGCATGTCCCCGAGGGCGCGATTCCCAAAGACGGTCCATCGGCGGGCATAGCCTTGGCGGTGTCGATATATTCGGCGCTGAAGGGGAAAGCGCCCAAGCAGCCCATCGCGATGACGGGCGAGATTACGCTATTGGGGCGCGTGCTCCCGGTGGGAGGAATCAAGGAGAAGGTGCTCGCGGCGCATCGGGCGGGCATCCGAAAGCTAATCCTGCCCAAACAGAACGAAATAGACCTGAGTGAAATACCGTCCGATATCAAGAAGGACGTCGAGTTTGTGTTGGTAAATCACGTTGAAGAAGTCTTCAAAACGGTTTTCGGGAAGTGACTTTTCCCAATGGAAGAGAGCCCTGCTAGAGATTGCCCATGAAAATCATAACGGCTGAATTTTTGAAAAGTGCGGTGACGCTGAAAGACTGTCCACGCGACAACCGTCCGGAAATCGCTTTTGCGGGTCGTTCGAATACTGGCAAGTCGACCTTGTTGAACGTGTTGCTCAACCGCAAGGGCCTTGCGAAAACCAGCAAGAAGCCCGGCAAGACGCAGATGCTTAATTACTTTGATATAAATGCGAAGTACTATTTTGTCGATTTGCCGGGTTACGGGTATGCGAATGTTCCTTTGGCGCTAAAGGAGACGTGGGGCCGAGCTATCACGGACTACCTCGGTCAGCGGAAAACGCTGAAGTTGGTGGCGCACCTGATGGATATTCGCCATGCGCCGTCCGACAACGATCATGAGCTTCTAGACTTGCTCGCCGAGACCCAAGTGCCCACGCTTCTAGTTGCTACGAAAGTCGATAAGGTCGGGACCAAGCAGCGCGAGGAGGCCCTTGCTACGATTCGCGATGAGTTGGGGTTGGATGAGGAGGCGCTCATCGTACCGTTTTCGGCCATCACGAAGGAAGGCCTTCGCGATCTCTGGAACATCATCGACGACTGCCTGAGGTCATGAGGCAATGTATCGAGTGAAACGTTCTGGTCGCGTTGGGACATGCCTCTTGCTCGTCCTTGCGACGCAGGGCCTTGTGCATGCCGAGCCCGTATACATACGCATTGCCACCTTCAACATTGCGAATTTTGGCGCGACGGACGAGTACGAGCGATCGCTCATCAGTCTTGTGAATATTCTACGAGATGCGAATGCGGACGTGTGGGCGCTGCAAGAGATTGAACCGACCGACAAGGGCGCGCAGCAGGTTGTGCGGCTCACAAAACTGCTCAACAAGGCCGCCGATTACTACCGCACGCCACGGTACGAATATGTTGTCCCGGAAAAGCACACCGGCGATGAGCGCGTTGCCTTCTTGTGGCGTTCACCGGCAGCGTTGCAGTCCGCCCCCACGCTATTTGCACACAATCCCGATCCCGATGGAAATGGCGCGCCTGTGTTTCAACGCGTCCCGACCCTTGCTTTTTTCCGCGCGGGCAACTTCGACTTTATGCTTCTCAATTGTCACCTTTATACGAAAGCGAAGGGCAAGTCGTCGGAGGGTTGTCTGGCCGAGTGCGAGACCATCGGTCATTGGCTTCGAGGCATGAACCAAGGACCTGAGCGCGACGTCATTGCCTTGGGCGATTTCAATCGTTTTCTCGATGGCAAGGCCCCTTGGCGCTGTCTTGTGACTTTGGCCGCGCCGGACTACTATCGTTTCCCGTTGCTCGATGCCATTCGCAACGAAGACCCGGCCTTTAACCTTTCCGATAGCAATCCTTCCGAAGGCAAGTACAGCACGAACTCTGGAAAGAAGCTGACGATTTATGATCAAGTGGTCCTCGCGTCGGGAGGCGTGCAGGAATTCACTGACAATCCTCGATTGGGCGTCGATGTGGGGATTGTTGCCTTCGATAACGATCCGCACTACGAGTGGTTCATGGACGATTGGCGCAGCGCGACGGCCATTCTCTCGGACCATCGGCCTGTCTGGATTCGGATGCGTATTGATCTTCCCGATGACGATTAGGACTAAACTGCATTGAAAGCGAGTAGATGGATTCGATGATGAATACCATGTCCGAGCGTTGCCGCCATTTTGGTCGTTGCGGCGGCTGTCAACATCAGGACCTTGATTACGACCAACAACGTGTGCAGAAAGCATCCACGCTGGCTTCGTTGTTTGGTTCGTATTGGAAAGCGCCGATCGAGGTCGAGCCTTCGCCTGTGTTGTGGCACTATCGCAACAAAGTGGACTTTACGTTTGGGGGCAAGCATTACGATATGCCGCCGCCGAAGGATTTTCAGCGCGAGACTGTGTTGGGGTTTAAGCAGAAAGGCCGGTGGTACGCGCCGCTCGAGATTGACGAGTGCAAGATTGGTCCGGAGGGGATTCCCGCACTGTTGGATTCCGTGCGGGATTGGGTCCGGTTGCACCACTATCCTGCGTACGATACGCGTCGGCATAGCGGCCTTTTGAAGGCGTTGCTTGTGCGCGAGGGCAAGCGTACGGATCAGCGCATGGTTGCGTTGATCACGCGTGAAGGCGAGGTGGATGTTGAATCGTTTGTCGAAGCGGTGCGGTGCGTCTATCCTGCGGACAGCATTTATCACGCCGTGTCGGACAGTCTAGCGGAGGGGGCTTTTGCGGACCGGTCGACTCTGCTGTATGGCGATGAGTACATTTATGAGGAGTTGCAGGTTCCTACGGGAAACGCTGAGCATAGTCTGCGATTTCGTCTATCCCCCTTTAGTTTTTTTCAGACAAATACCCTGGCCACGGAGCGGCTTTATGCGCGACTCCGGGAATGGGTGCACGATTGTTCTGCCTCGTTGCTATACGA
>JAKJDA010000342.1:0-266 GCA_022706165.1 Candidatus Hydrogenedentota bacterium
ATTATCTCCGGCGGCATAGCCAAGCCTTCGGTCTCGGATGTGCTGCTGACCGTCAGGGACAAGGACGGAAAAGCCCAGCGCAATCTGCGAATCATCTCGGCGCGCAACGTCCTCGCGCAGACTCCGCCGATGGGATGGAACTCGTGGAACGCCTGGCTGAAGGAAATCGATGACGCGAAGATACGCGATGCGGCGGACGCGATGATTGCCAGCGGTCTCGCCGACAAGGGCTATCAGTACGTCAACATCGACGATGGCTGGGTGGG
>JAKJDA010000342.1:276-3585 GCA_022706165.1 Candidatus Hydrogenedentota bacterium
AGAGATTCCCCGACATGAAAGCGCTTACGGATCATATCCACGCAAGGGGGTTGAAAGCCGGCATCTACTCGTCGCCGGGGCCAAGGACCTGCTGCGGGTTCGAGGGCAGCTATCAGCACGAGGCCGCCGACGCCGCGCGGTACGCCGAGTGGGGTTTCGATTATCTCAAATATGATTGGTGCTCGTACTTCGACCTGGCCGGCCTGGATGCGCCACTGGAGGAGCTCAAAGGGCCGTACCGCGCCATGGGCGAAGCGTTGCAGAAGTCGCCCCGCGATATCGTACTGAGCATGGGCCAAGGTGGCCAGGGGGCGCCTTGGCTCTGGGGGCACGAGTGCGGCGCGAGCCTCTGGCGCATCGAGACGGATATCTGGGACAAATGGACGGTGATTTTCGCCATAGGAATGACCGACCTCGCGATCAGTCAGTATGCACACCCCGGACACTGGAACGATCCCGATATGCTCGTGGTGGGGACGATGTGTTGGGGGACAAACAAACAACACCCGTCGGCCCTGCGTCCGAACGAACAGATCACCCATATCACGATGTGGAGCATGCTCGCCGCGCCGTTGTTGCTCGGCTGCGACCTGACAAAACTCGACGCGTTCACTTTCAATCTCGTCGCCAATCCCGAAGTCATCGACGTCGATCAAGACCCCCTCGGCAAGAGCGCTATGCGTCTTCAAGGGGACGGCACGACTGAAATATGGACACGGCCTCTGTTCGACGGAACGAAAGCCGTTGCGTTGTTCAACCTCTCGCCATGGCAGCAGACGATTGTGCTTTCGCCTGAATTGCTCGCGGTCAAGAAAGGCACGCCCATGCGCGACCTCTGGCAACGCCGCGACAGCGATCCGATCAGCGGCGATACGCTTTTCGACGTCGCCCCACATGGCGCAGTGTTGCTCAAACTGGGCGCCCCGAAGACACGTTGACGGGCATCCGGATTGACAATCTGCCGATATCTCCGGCTGGAACGAAAGCCCCGCAAAACCGCGGATTTGCATACGGCGGCGCGTTGGCGCACTATGGGGGCGTTTGCCGTATGCATGACTTGCGTCGTATTATGTGCGTTACGTGACGTTCGGCGAAATGGGTAGTTGGATTGTTGGGAGAAATCGGATTATGGGAATTCAGATGGAGCCGGGATCGGCCGTTTTCTTTGAGGGGCAGTACGTCCCCACCGAGCAGGCAAAGATTAGCATCATGACCCACGCCTTCAATTACGGCACCGGATTGTTCGAGGGCATTCGCGGGTATTACACGAAAGACGAAGACAATATCCTCGTGTTCCGCCTCAAGGAACACGTCGACCGTCTCGTCCGCAACTGCAACGTCATGTGTATGGACATCCCGCAGTCGCGCGAGGAGATCGAGAACATTTGCATCGAGGTGATTCGCCGCAGCGGATTCAAGGAAGGCGTCTACATCCGCCCCATCGTGTACAAAGACGAGCTCTCGCTCGGCCCGAAACTGAGCGGCGTGCATAGCAGCCTCTGTTGTTACGTCATCAAGCTGGGCGACTACTGCGACATCTCGACCGGGCTCGACGTCGCGGTTACATCGTGGCGGCGTTTGTCGGACAACGCCATCCCCAGCCGCGTCAAGAGTACCGGAAGCTACGTCAACTCAGCCCTTGCGTCGAGCGAGGCTAAGGACGCCGGCTTCGACGAGGCCATCTTCCTGCGCGAAGACGGCAGCGTCGCCGAAGGCAGCGCCATGAACCTCTTCATCGTCATGGACGGCAAACTCATCACCTCGCCGGTCACTGCGGATATCCTCGTCGGCATCACGCGCAACACGATCCTGGAACTCGCCGCCAAGGAACTCGGCATCGAGGTCGTCGAGCGACCCATCGCCCGCACCGAGCTCTACGTCTGCGACGAAGTTTTCTTCACCGGCACCGGCGCACAAGTCGCCCCGGTCCGCTCCGTCGACCGCCGCATCGTCGGCCAAGGCGAACCCGGCCCCATCGCCAAACAACTCCAGTCGCTCTACTTCGACGTCGTCCAAGGGAAAGTCGCCAAGTACCGGCACTGGTGTACACCGGTCTTTTGAAAGAAAAACTGGGGAAACCCTTCTTGAAAGAAGGGTTTCCCCAGACCCCTTCCCAAGAATGTTTCGGTGCGCTTCGCGCCTGAGGTGCGTAGCGCTGAAAGGTTTGGGAAGGGCAGGATCTCGTTTAAGAGCGTTTTTGCTCAAGCGACTGTCCCTCAATTATAAGATTTTGCTTGCTTTTTCCCTCGCTAACCGTCATCCTTCTTATCGTTGTCGATATTCTTACGGACGAATTATTCAGGGACACTCACATTGCCTTTGAATACTCAACCACGCTCGGAGGAACATGGCGGAATTACGGAGTTACTTTTTTCTCGATAACATGCAGCCCCAGCTCGCATCGTTCATGGCATCGACGGTTCAAGGATATATGCCCGTTGCCGGGATGGCCTCGTTGTTCATCGAAGTCGCGCCGGGCATGGAGATCGTCCGGCTGCTCGACATCGCCGTGAAGGCAACCGACGTGCGCCCGGCAATCCAAGTCGTCGAACGCAGCTTCGGCACACTTGAAGTCCACGCCGACGACCAAGGCAGCGTGCGACAAGCGGGTCAAGCCGTCCTTAGCGCGATGGGCGTTCCGGAATCCGATCGCCTCAAGCCGCAGATCGCGTCGTCGACCGTTATCCGGAAAGTGGACCCGTACCACGCCTCGCTCATTAACAAGAGTCGCGGCGGCTCGATGCTGCTCGGCGGTCAGACCTTATTTATTTTGGAGACCCAACCCGCGCTCTATGCCATTCTCGCCGCGAACGAGGCCGAGAAGGCTAGCCGGGTAACGCTCGTCGACATTCGCCCCTTCGGACAGTACGGACGTTTGTACCTCGGCGGTGAAGAAGCAGACGTAGTTGTCGGCAGCGACGCAGCCATTGCCGCGTTGCAGGGCCTTACGGGCCGCGATGCGAAAACAAACGGATAGTTGAAAAGTCTTAACACAAAGACGCAAAGGAACAAAGGCACGAAGGAAGAAATTCAACGCAACGACGCAGAGGTGCAAAGAAGAACTGTTTTATCTCTTCATCTGTGTCCATCT
The DNA here is from genome assembly GCA_022706165.1 of Candidatus Hydrogenedentota bacterium. GTDB lineage: Bacteria > Hydrogenedentota > Hydrogenedentia > Hydrogenedentales > SLHB01 > JAKJDA01. The sequence goes on from JAKJDA010000342.1 coordinate 3,368, forward strand.
GTGTCCATCTGCGGTTGATCTCTTCGTCTTCGCTTTGTGAGCCTCTGTGTCCTTTGTGCCTTTGTGGTGAATCTTAAACGTGAAGGAGAAACGGAATCATGGCAGACGCATTGGGCATGGTGGAAACGCGTGGGTTTGCGGCGATGGTCGAAGCGGCGGACGCAATGGTCAAGGCCGCGAAGGTTGAGTTGGTCGGCTACGAGAAGATCGGCGGCGGG
>JAKJDA010000343.1 GCA_022706165.1 Candidatus Hydrogenedentota bacterium
CCGCCGTGATTTTCTGAAGACGACGGCGGCGGGCGGCCTTGGCTTGGCCGTCGCGGGAACGGCAACGCAGGCCCAAGGAGCCTACGCCAACGAGGTGGCCGCCGTGACGGCATGGAAGCAATCTGTCCGCGACAAGGGATCGCGGCGGGTGTATCAAGGGTCTGAACTGGCTAGAATAGCGTTCCCGCTCGGGGGCATCGGCGGCGGCCAACTGTATCTGCGCGGGAACGGTTCGTTTGGCCAGTGGGAGATGGTGAACAATTTCAATGCGAACGCGACCGTTCCCGGCGCGTTCTTCGGGGTGCGGGCCTATACGCCAGGCGCCGGGGCGCACGCGCGCGTTTTGCAGGAGGGAAAACGCGGCGAGATGGAGGGCGTCGCGTCCGTGGAATTTTCCGGCGAATATCCTTTCGCGTGGCTGACCTATCGCGACGAGGCGTTGCCCGTCGACGTTTCGCTCGAGGCGTTCACGAATTTCATTCCGCTGAACGCCAAGGATTCGGCGTTGCCCGCCGCGCTTTTCCGATTCACGTTCCGCAATCGAACCGGGGAAGACGCAGAAGTGTCGCTGTTGGCTTCGGCGACGAATTTGACGGGCTGGGACGGGTATGGCGTTATCCAGGGGGTGGAATGGTTCGATTTTCTAGGCAATGCGAACTCGATGGCGAAGGGCGACCGGCTGGCTTCGCTGACCATGCAGGCGCGCGAGGGACGCATGCAGTCGATGGATCGCCCAATCGAGCTTCTCACCAACTATGACGATGCGGCTTTCCACATGCGGCATTGCGAAGGGGTGACAAAGCGCCTGGGCGCCACATTTCCCAAGGCGAAGAAGCCTACAGAAACCGTATACTGGATCAATCCCCCTCTAGCCAAGCAAGAAGACTGGGCGGACATCTTGGAGACCGTCAAGGCTGGCGCGGGGCTGGTTATTACGGATCCTGACGCCCACTTGCTCCGGCTCGCCCAGTCCAGCAGGCGCCAAGGACATTTCGCAAAACCGCACGTGTTCGAAAACTGGTCTTCGGGGACGTATAAGAACTGGACCATCGAGGGTTCCTGTTTTGGCGACGCGCCCGCGACGGGACCTTCCGGCGCTTGCCTTGTCGATACGCACGCCGTGGGCGGCGGCCTCACAGGGCGTGCCGCCTCGAAACCCTTCAAAATCCGGCGCGACTATATCCATGTGCAGATCGGCGGCGGCAACAAGCCCGAGGCCGCCTGCGTCAATGTCGTGGTCGACGACAAAATCGTCGCGTCGGCAACGGGCAATGGTTCCGAAACGCTGCATTACGTCGCGCTCGATCTCTTCCGGCATCGAGGGAAAACGGCGCACATCGAAATCGTCGATGCCGCCTCCGATTCAGGGGGCCACATTCTCGTAGGCGAGATATGCTTCAGCGACAACCCGGTTCCCGCCGATGCAGCAGGCTCCCTGGACGCCTTGAATCAACTGTACGAGGCGTTGCCGATGACGTGGCGGGATGTGCGTCGCCCCAGAGGGCCCATGCGCGTCGCAAGCGATTCGGTGTGGATGAAGCGCATGTATTCCGCCGACGCGCGGGCGGATGACGCCGTCGTGTTGCAGGAGTTCCGGAAAAAGCGCGGAGCCCGCGTGTTGTTGAAGAGCGATGACGGGCGGCCGCTCGTGATTGCAGGGGAACATGGCCAAGGGCGGATCGTGGCATGCCTGGGGCGGCCCAACATGTGGATGACCGGAGCCGACCGAAAAATCATGATTGGCCTGTTGCTGGCGGAGGCGGCGCAGGCGGTCTATGCCCCGGACGAGGGCATTCCAAAGAATTCGCCTCTCTACGGCACGATGGCGCTCGGCGTGATTGGAGAGGAGGCGGAGCGCGTCACGGCATGTCCGCAATGGGACGATGCCGCAGCGCTCTGGGACGAATTCGCCCGGACGGGACGTCTGGACGCGTTTCCCTCTCCCCGGCACGCCAGCGAGGCCGGGCGCACGTGGAACGGGGCGCTGTGCACGCCTGTTTCGCTGGCGCCGGGCGAATCGCGCACCGTGACGCTGGCGCTCGCGTGGCATTTCCCGAATCGGATGCGAACGACGCAATATGGGTGGGGGCCGAGCGTTCCGTTCTCCGACCACCGGCTAGGCAACCGCTACCGCGAATGGTTTGCGTCGGCCGACGAGGCGCTGGGCTATGTCGCGGCAAATATGGAGAGACTCGCCCGCGAAACCGCGCTGTTCCATGACACGCTCTATGAAACCACGCTGCCGCATTACCTGCTCGATGCGGTCTCCGCCAACATCGGCACGATCGGATCGCCGGTGTACATGTGGCTCGAGGACGGCACGTGGGCCGGGTTCGAAGGCGCGGCGTGCTGCCCGATGAACTGCACCCACGTCTTCAACTATGCGATGAGCTGCGCGTTCTTGTTTCCGGAACTCGAGCGCAATGTTCGCGAGATCGACCTCCTCGTGCAGATGCATCCCGCCGAGCATTACATTCCGCACCGCACCGTGCTGCCGCTGTCGTTGCCGCGCCTCGGCTTCACGATCGGCGGGCCGGAACACGCCGCGCTCGATGGCGAACTCGGCGCCGTGCTCAAAACATATCGCGAGTTCCGGCATCAGGGCAATTACGACTGGCTCGAAAATCTCTGGCCGCGCACACGACAACTCATGGAATACATGATGCGCGTGCACGACGATCAAAGCGACGGCGTCATCCGCGGCGAACAGCCTAACACGTACGACACCCACCTCTACGGCAGCAACACGTTCATCGGAACGTTGTATTTGGCCTCCCTGCGGGCCGCCTCCGAAATGGCGTCGCGCATGGGAGACGCGACGTTCGCCAAGGAATGCATGGACCGGTTCGAGCTTGGGCGCGCCAACTACGACCGCCTTTGCTGGAATGGCGAATATTTCATCAACAATTTCGACATGCCCGGCGCTCCGCTGGACCAGTACGATCAGGGAAGTTGCTACGGATACGGCTGTCACGCCGATCAACTGCTGGGGCAATGGTGGGCATATGCGCTGGGCCTCGGCTACATGCTGCCGCCGGGCCATGTCCGCACGGCGCTCCATTCCATTTATCAGCACAATTGGCGCACGCACTTCCGGGACATCGTGCAGGCTCCGCGCCGCTTCGCAGACGATGACGAGAAGGGACTGCTGAATTGCAGTTGGCCCAACGGACAGCGCCTGAATCGCCCGATCCTCTACGGCGACGAAGTATGGACGGGCATCGAGTACGAGGTCGCCGCGATGCTGCTTCAGGAAGGCATGATCGACGAGGCCCTGCACATCGTCCGGGGCGTGCGCGACCGCTACGTCGGCGACCGGCGCAATCCCTACGCGGAGGAAGAATGCAGTTACCATTACACGCGCGCAATGTCTTCGTACACGCTGCTAACCGCAGCGGCAGGGCTTGACTATAGCGCCGTCGAGGGCCGCCTCGCGTTTGCGCCGCGCATCGATGCGGAGGATTTTCGGTGCTTCTTTACGAGCGCAGAGGGCTGGGGGCTTGTGTCACAGACGCGCGAGAATGCCGTTCAGCGCAACAAGATCGTCATGCGATATGGCGCCATGACGTTGCGGCAGGCGTGC
>JAKJDA010000344.1 GCA_022706165.1 Candidatus Hydrogenedentota bacterium
CGACGTGCCGCTCGATATGCCCACACCCCAATCTATTCGCTCGCGCCGCAAACCACATATGCGGCATTTTCGGGCCTGCCGGTCCCGTGCCGCGCGCGTCCCCAAAAGCCCGGCAGGCAGTCCCTGCCCCCGCGCGCCCAAGCGCCGCCTGCGCACGGGCAGAAACATAGTATCCTCTTGCGCTTCCGTTTTCAAAATCGCGAATCGCGCCATTTAAAATCTTACCGAAGGGATTATCGTCCTGCCATTTGACATCCTGCCGAGGAGGACCGGGTGGATGGCGAATCGCGTCATCAAAAACCGCGTCGCAACATTTGATTTTCGCCGCGGCGCATGCTATAGTTTTTTTCCTGCGAGAGGGCACGCCCTTTCGCGCCGCGCCATGGTGCGGGGGCGTAGTTCAGTTGGTTAGAACGCTGCCCTGTCACGGCAGAGGTCGCGAGTTCGAGTCTCGTCGCTCCCGCCATGTAAACGAGCAAAGGCCAACGGGCTGGGAAATCTAGCCCGTTGGCCTTTCTGTTTGGTTGCGCGGGAGGGCAAGAGCCCGATTTTATGGTTCGAGTTCGATTGCCACGACAGTGTCGTCAACATCCGGAAGCGCGTCGGGCGCGTGCAGGATCAAGTCGCCCCGGGCCTCGATTGCGACAGGGACTCCATTCGACAACAGATGCGCCTTGCGCACGCGCCGTCCCGTCGTGTTGGGCAAAGTCAGCGTCTCGCCGGGTTTTGCGTCCAGCAGGTGAACGTAAAGCGTGGCGCCCTTGTGCGTCATGCAGCCCCAGGGTTGCGGCGGCATGGGACCGCCCCGCGTGCCGTAAATCGAGTCGCCGTTTGCAACCATCCAGGCGCCCATTTTCTCGAGGCGCTCGATGAATTCCGGCTGAATCACGCCTTGCGCCGTCGGACCGACGTTCAACAGGAAATTGGCGTTGTTGCCGGCGGCGTTTGCGAGAAGGCCGATCAATTGCTTGACGCTTTTGAAATCCTTCTCGGTTTCCGTGCCGTTGTAGCCCCAGTCGATGCCAATGGTGTCGCACATTTCCAACGGCAGTTGGCCGATCTCCGCGTCGGCCCCAAAGCCGGTGGTGTTTTGGCCGGGCAGGTCCTTCTCGAACATTTGGAAATCTTCGCCGTCAAACGGCCGGACGTGATGGTTGTCGCCGATGAGCGCTTGTGGCTGGAGGCTGTGAATGAGGCGATAGGTCTTTTCCAGCCGCCAATCGATCTGCGTCTTCGTCGGGTCCGCGTCCTTCTGTCCCATGTTCTTGTATTGCTGGTCCCACCAGCCGTCGAACCAGATGCCCGCCACCTCGCCGTAGTCGCCACCGAGCAATTCCGCCAACTGCGCGTCCATATAGTCGAGGTATTTGTTGAAGTCGCCCTGCGCGGGGCGACCGCTGAATTGTCCCGTCGCGCCCAGGGGAAAGTAGTCGGGGTGGCGCCAATCGAGGTGGGAGTGATAGAAAAAGAGTTTTATGTCCTGCTTGCGGCATTCCTCCGCGAGCATTTTCAGGACGTCCTTGCCATACGGCGTTTTTTGGACGATGGTGTAGTCGCTGACGCGTGAATCCCACATGGCGAAGCCGTCGTGGTGCTTGCTGGTGATGGTGATGTACCTCATCCCCGCGCGCTTGACGAGGCTCACCCATGCGGCAGGGTCGTAATGCGTCGGATTAAACTGCGCGGGCAGTTTCTCGTACTCGCTGAGGGGAATCTTTTCCTTGAACATCACCCATTCGCCGCGCCCCAGGACGCTGTATACGCCCCAGTGAATGAACATGCCGAATTTGGCGTCCTGAAACCATTCGCGTGCGCGCAGGTTCGATTCGGTCGGCGTGTAAACGTTATTGCTGCTCATCGTGTTGTCCCTTTGTGTGGTGGATGGCGGATGCTCTGCGCCGTCATATCCCGTCGGCGAAGAGGGGCTAGGGTAACAGAAAGTCACACACCCCGCCAACAACAGCGACAGCGGCAGGATTGCCGATAGCGGCCATCTGGCTTGTTCGGTCGTCATAGTTCTCCCGTCGCGCCATGGCCCCGCGCGCTTTCTCGAAGAGGGGCGTTCGCAACGCCGGAATCTCAGTGGGCGTCGGTTTCCGTCAGGGCTTTGTCCTCCAATTCCTTTTCTTCGCGGACCTTGTCTTCTTTGGCTTTTTTCTCGGCTTCTTTCCGGGCTTTTTCCGCGCGGGCCTTGTCTTCCTTGGCTTTTTGGCTCGCTTCTTTCTCGGCTATTTTCGCGCGGGCTTTTTGGGTCTTCGCGTCTTGCTTGGCGTCTTTTTTGTCTTGCTTTCTTTCGTGCCGCACGACGTGTCTGCGGTGTTTGCGCGCCTTTCGCGACGTTTTGAGTTCGTGTTTGGCGCTTGCGCCGACCGATGCGGCGGAGACGTCGGACCTGGCTCCGATACGCGCGGGAGATCCGCACCCGAGCAATCCAAACACAGCCATGGACGCGATGCCTACGATCAAGAATCTTCGGATAGCCATCGTATGCCCCTCCTTGTTTCAGGTCATGCCGAAAAGGCGGCGGTCACGTTTTCGAAACCGGCGCCATGCGCTTCGACGCCGCGTCTCTCTGTTTTTTGGAAGAGGCGTTCTTGCGAGAGATCGCCCCCCAGCGATCAACGCGATCGTTTTTACGATATGCCAGAACCGGGGGGTGGCGCAACCTCGGACAGGTTGCCTGGAACAATTCGGGTCGATACAATCCCGGCATGAAAGAACTGCGAAGTTGGCTGGTGTGCGGCTGGAAGGTCCTGCGTTTTTTGGCGTATCGGGCGGGGTGGGCCCGTCCGCCGTCGCTTACGGATGTTTTTGACGAGCTCCTCACGGTCTTGGGAAGCATCGGAAAATGGCCTGTGCGCTGCCGGACGCTTTTCCCGGAGCGCTGCCCTCAATCGGGCCCGGCCATTTTCGTGGGCAACCATTTGCGTTTCGATGATCCGCAGTTGTTGTTCAACGCGATCTTCCGCGCCACGAATCAGGCCGTGCGCATCCGGTACATGATGCGCCACGATTTTTTCAAGGGGGTTCCGTTTTCCGAGGCGCTGGGCCTGAACGATTTCTTTATCCGGATGGGCGCTTTCATGATCGACCGGGACCGGGTCACGATAGCGCAGCTTAAGCCGTTCGTGACGCTGTTGCGCGAGGAGCAGCCGTTTGGAATGTTCCCCGGGGGAACGCGATCGCGGACGGGGTTGTTTTTCGAGTACCGCGACGGGATCGCCGAACCGGGCGGCATCTCGTTTTTTGTGGCGCAGACGCAGCGAGCGAAGCCCAATCCTCCCGTGCCGACGGTTCCCGTCGTGCGGACATGGAATCCTGCAAACCAGCGATCGACCCTGATTTTCGGGGAGGCCCTTTACCTCGAACCCGGCGCCGATCGCGCGGCGCAGCGGCGGTTTGATTCCGAGGCGGCGTATCGCATGGGCGATTTGATCGAACTCAACGCCGCCCAACTGGTCGCGACGATTCTGTATCTCCGTTGCTTGCACCGGCGCACGGAACCGGTGCGCATCGATGCGATCGTCGATCGCGTGCGACGCATTGCGGCGGCGGCAACG
>JAKJDA010000345.1 GCA_022706165.1 Candidatus Hydrogenedentota bacterium
TCAGCCGACGTTCAGCTATTCCGCGGACGAAGTCGCGCAGATCAAGTTTCCCGAAGACGCGGGCGGCACGGCAACCCGCATGACGGAAATCGTTTCCGGCGGCGACTGGAACTACGCGCTCGACCTTTCGGCTCCGCCCGAATTCCACGTGCGGGACTGGAGCGACGACTGTTTCACGGCGTCTAACGCGCCGTGCGAGATGTTCGCGATGGGGTGCCGGCTGAAGGAGTGGACGCTTCAGGACCACCAGCCGGCGGCACTGCAGGAGAGCCCCGTCTATGTGACGACGCCGTCCGAGCGGCTGCGTTTCATCCCGCTCGCCTGCGCGCGCCTGCGCCTTTCCGTGCTACCCGTCGCCTCCCGCGACGAGAAGGCCGCCCGCTGGGAGAACGTTCCCGAAACGACGAAGCGTTCCGAGCGGCCGAAAATTTTCCGCTGGTGACGGCATTGCTTTCGCCTGGCGGATTTGCCATAATTCGAAGGTAGAGTGATGTTGAGGAGACGAAACCTATGAAAAGGTGTCTTTTGACGGCGGCGGTTGCCGCAGGGGCGCTTGGGCTGCAGGCGCTTGACAACACGTTTTCCAACGACTTCTGGTGCACGTGGGGTTACACCAACGCCGCGCCTGTCGCGACGAACGTGGCGTTTGCCGCCGGCTTCGATTCCTTCGGCGGCAGCGCGCGCGCCAACGTCCCCTCCGGGGATGACGACTTCGACAGCGTGAGCTGGACGGAACGCGAATCGAACACGGTCGAGCGGTTCCGCAGCGACCCGTTCGCAGGATGCGTTTTCACTCTCAGGTGAACTGCGGAAGGAAGGAACCGCTGAAATGAAGAAATGCCTGATCCCCGTATCCGCATTCACGGCGTTTGCGTGCGTCGCCGCGCCGAAAGTCATTGTCTCGTCCGTCGGGCAGGACGTCGAGTCGCGTCTTGTCACCGTAGGATACGCCCTTGAAAACGCGCCCGCGATCATCACGTTCGGCATGGAAACGAACCGTACCGGCGCCGCCACGGAGGTCCCGGCCGACTGGGTTGCCGTCGAGGACGGCGCGATGAAGCACGTCTGGGGCGACGTGAACAAGATCGTCCGCTCCGAAGGTTCCTCGAACAAGATTTATTGGCGGCCGGACTTCTCGTGGCCGTACTACGCCTTCGCCACGAACGCGGCGCGCGCCGTCGTAAAGGCTTGGACGCTCGACGATCCGCCGGACTATGCCGTCTTCAACCTGACGGTCAAGAGCAACACGATGTTCTACACTAGCGCGAAGGCGCTTCCGTACGACATCACAAACGATCTCTACAAGATGGACAGCCTTGTGATGCGCCGCATTCCCGCGAAGAACGTCAGGTGGCGCATGGGCGCTCCGGTTGGCGAACCGGGACGGTCCTCTACGGGCAATATGGAGCAGACGCACGAGGTGACGCTTACGAACGACTTCTACATGGGCGTCTACGAACTCACGCAACAGCAGCTCTTGCTGATCACGAAGCAGATCACTCCGCACCAGCACATCGGCGACACGTTCCCTGCGGACCGGGTGAAATGGCAGTCGTTGCGCGGAAACGCCGGCACCTACAGCTGGCCTTCGCAGGGTCATGCCGTCGACATGACAAACTCGGTTCTGGGGCTGCTGCGCACGCTGTCGGGCCAGGACTTCGACCTGCCGACCGAAGCGCAGTGGGAATACGCCGCCCGCGCCGGGACGGGAACCGCGTTTTCAGACGGTTCGACGGAGTACTGGTCCGCTGCCGTCATGGCCCTGAGCTGGTACAAGGATAACTCGGCCACAACGCGCAAGGTCGGGCTTTGCCCGCCTAACGCATGGGGGCTTTACGACGTTCACGGCAATGTGGCGGAGTGGTGTCTCGACTGGATGAGTTACGACATTACAACCTACACGCTCGAACCCGGCGGCCCCGAAGTCACGCCTCCGGACGTCCAGTACGTGACCGGATGCCGCGTGGTGCGCGGCGGCTCTTTCGGCGAACAGACCATTAAGGCGCGCAGCGCCCGGCGCGGCTGGGACAATCCGACGACCGATAGCGGAATCTACGGGGCGCGGCTCTGTCTGCCGCTGCCGCTCAAGTGATGCGGCGTTTGGGAAAATTTACTGGAAGGACATCAACATGAAGACGAAAATCGCGACAGGATTCCTCTTTGCGGCGGCAACGTGCTTGGCGGCGCCGCGCGTCGATCAGGACACGGTGACGATGGCACAGGACCAGTCCAGCCGCACGGTGAGCATCACCTACACGCTCAGGGGCGAACCCGGCATCGTCACGGTGGACATTCAGACGAACGCCGGAGACAACGCGTGGCTTTCCGTTGGGGACGAAAACCTGAAGGGATTCACGGGTGATGTCAACAAGCTCGTCAAGAAGGTGGGGGAAACCTGTTCGATCGGGTGGCGACCGGATAAGTTCTGGCCCGGCCTGGATCTGAAAGGCGGCATTACCCGCGCCGTTGTGAAGGCGTGGGCGACGAACAACCCGCCGGATTACGCCGTCTTCGACCTGACAGTCAAGAGCAACGTGATGTTCTACACGAGCGCGAAGGCGCTCCCGTACGACATCACAAACAGCCTCTACAAGACCGACTGCCTCGTGATGCGCCGCGTGCACGCCACGGGCATTCCCTGGCGCCGCGGATCGCCCTTCACCGAACCGAACCGCCGTTACACCAATGACATGCACGTCGAAGATCCCTTCATGTGCATCCTTTCCGCAGATTATTATCTCGGCGTCTTCGAACTCACCGTGCATCAGTATGATCGGATCACGGGCATCGTCCCGTCCGGCAGCGGACTCAAGAAACCGATTCTGCATATCACCTGGAACAACTGCCGCGGCGATTCGTCCGGCGACAACAACTGGCCAACAAAAGGACATGCCGTGTCGGTCGCGTCCATCATGGGCAAGCTGCGCGGCGGCGCCGGCCAGGAATTCGACCTTCCCACCGCCTCGCAATGGGAATTCGCGTGCCGCGCCGGTTGTACCGCCGCATACAGCAGCGGAGGCCAGACGGCTGCCGACGGGCTTTCCACCGGGTGGTTCAGCGATAACGCCACGGAGGCTCACGAGGTGGGCGAGCGCATCGCCAATCCCTGGGGGTTCTACGACATGCACGGCAACGCCAGCGAGTGGGTGCTGGACTGGGTCAGCAATTATCCCATGAATTACGATCCCGAGAAGGGGCCTGACGCACCCCCGCAGGACCACAGCTACATGACGGGTCAGTACCGCACAGTCAGGGGCGGCGGTTTCGCCCAGACAGTGGGCTTCGCGCGGTCGGCTTCCATCTGCGACTGGAGCCTTGCCACTGCTTACACCGACCATCCCACGCAGATCGGCTGCCGGGTGTGCATGCCTGCGGTGATCCAGTACTGAGATGTGCCGTATGGGGAAGCGCATGTTCTTCAGGAGCCTTCTGGCGGCCGGCTTCGTGTCTGTCGCCCTGCTCTCTAACGGGGCGAATATGCTCGAAAATCCCGGCTTCGAGCGGTGTGACGCCGGGGAAGGCGCGGTCGGCTGGACGCCTCCGGGCGG
>JAKJDA010000346.1:0-3152 GCA_022706165.1 Candidatus Hydrogenedentota bacterium
CCCGCCATGCTGTATTGCATCTTGATGACGAGTTCGACGGTGACGACGGCCTGCTTGTTCTTCTCAAGGATGCCGCGCCCAGCAAGGGCGACCTCGTCTGCGGATGCAGGACAGACCCAACCGGCGATGGCCACTGCGACAATGACCGGAATCGAGAGGATGTGACGCATGATGTTCTCCTTGTTGCGCGGTTAAACCGCCTTGAGGCGATTATTCTTTCCACTTAGGCTCGGATTCAAGAAATAGCTGATGGATGCCGCGCTTGACGCGAAACACCACGACCTTCGGGGCCGCCCGTTCCATGTCTTTCATCCGTTTCTCGAAGGACGCGGCATCCGTCACCGACGCGCCGTTCACCTCGACAACGAGATCGCCCACGTACAATTCGCCCAATGCGGCCCACCCGCCCGACGTCACCTCCTCGACCATCACGCCTTGTTGCGTCTCCGCCCATTTCTGAGCGTTTTTGTCGAAAAACGTGATGTCGCGAACCGTGAACTCAAAATTGTGATCGCGGCACTTCCGCATCTCCCGACTCAACTTGGGCGAGGCGGCCAACGTGACCGGAACCTTCTGCGTCTGACCGTCACGATGGATGGAAAGCTCGACGACCGAACCGATTTTATACTGCCGGATACGGGTCGGAAGCTCCTCATAGTTCTCGGGAGACGATGCCGTCAACGCCTCGCCATCCAGCGCCAAAATAAAATCGCCCACGCAAAGACCCGCCTGCGCCGCCGTGCTATCAGGATACACCTGAACAATGCGAAACCCCGTCATCTCCGGCGCGCCAAGCTGCCGCGCCATATCGCGCGTGATCACCTGCGCGTCCACCGGAAGCCATGCCTTGGTGACCTCCAGGCCCGGGTCCTCCAATTCCTTAATGCCCACCTTGACGACCGTCAGGTACTTGCCGTTCCGGCGCTCGAAACCAACCAGCGTCGGAACTGGGTCCTTCTGATCCTTGACGAGGGCATCGGTTATGGCGCGCAAATCGGAAACCTTGTCCACCGCCTTGCCTGCCGCCTCGACAATCACGTCTTTCCCTTGAATCTGCGGCTTGGCCTCGCCCGCCGGGCCGCCCGGACGCACCGACGTCACCAGCACGCCGTTCGTATTATCCCGCTTCATTTCCAACGCCAACGCAGGAGAAATAGGGCGCACGGTCACCCCCCATTCCTTGAATTCCGATTCCCTGGGCAACATCTCCTCGCGCTCCGCCGTCTTGACGCGAAACACCCTTTCCTCCGTTCCGCGCAACACTCTCACCTCCACTTCCTCGCCAAGAGGCAAATCGCACACCATCTGATTGAACGCCGGCATCTCCTCGCGGAATCGGGCATAGGTTTCCTTGTCGGCGACCTGAACCACCTTGTCGCCGGGAAGAATCCCGGCCACCGCCGCCGGACCGCCTTCGATCACCGTGTTCACCAGCACGCCGCGACGCCCCTCGTCGGACTTGAGCAGCGGCTGCACGCCCATCCCCATCCAACTGCGCTTGACCTTGCCCTGAGCGATGAGCGTCTCGGCCACCGCCTTGGCCTGATTGCCGGGGATGGCGCCCGCCAAGGCCATGCTAATCTCATTGATGCCGATGATTTCCCCATCCAAATTGACCAACGGCCCCCCCGAATTGCCGCCGTAGATCGACGCGTCATGGCCGATCCACCGAACAATGCTGCCCACGTCCTCGCCGTCCAACTTGATCTCCGCATACGGACCCAGCATCGCCGGCATCACCATCTCGGTGTTGCTGACAATGCCCTTCGTCACCGATTGCGACAACGCCATGGGACTCCCCATCGCCAATACCGTCTCGCCCACCTTCATCCGCGACGAATCGCCAAACGACGCCACGGGATATTCCCGCGTCCCATCGTTCTTCAGCTTGATGACGGCGACGTCCACCATCGGATCCGTCCCGACCAATTCCGCCTCCACCTCTTCGCGCGTCGAAAGCGTGCACACCAGCCTCTTGGCATGCCCCGCTACGTGATGGTTCGTGACGACATGCCCCTCCTTCGTGATAATCACCCCGCTGCCGCTGGTTTCATCCTTGATCTCGCGCCCGTCCGAATAATTCGCCTCAACCACCTGAATGCGCACCAAAGCCGGCTTCACCCTCGCCACCGCCTGTTCGGTCGACGCCTGTTCCAGCCCCTCCTCCTGCGCAACAGCCCCCCAGACACACCCCCAAAACACAACAACGCCCCACATGCCGCGATACGCACACCGGGGAACCATGTTCATCGGAATCTCCTTCCCTATGCAATGGGCCGCGAAACTTCTCGTCGATCGCCCCATTCGAGCTTGCGCGCCATTTCACGCAAATCGGCTCGATTATCGACACCCTCTCGTTGACTGTCAAGGACCGTCAAGGCGATCGCTCCCATTCGGTTGAACGGACGACCTGTCCCCCAAACGTTGGCTGGTTGACATACGGCGTGGGCGATGCTAGCGTTTACCCGGGCTTTGGCGCTTGATGTCGGCAATTGCACGCGTCCATGAAAGCGCCCCAAACCTTGTGAAAAGAGCAAGGAGTTGTTGTCGCATGATTTCTTTTGGCATCGTCGTAGCCTTCGTGGCCGAAATCGTCGCCTATTCCCTGCTGTGCGCGATCCTCTGGAAAATCCACCTGTTCGGCATGCCGATCGGAGCCGCCGCAGCATCACTTGTCACCCTGATCCTCGCAGCGCGCGCGGCGATCGCGCCGCTCTCATTCGCGGCCGCATGGCTTTGGGGAACGCCTCGTCCTCTCGAACTGCGTCTTCGGTGGCCGCGCGCAATCGCCATGGTGGCCGCGGAAACCGGGGCCTTTCTCATTGCCATATTTTTACTGATGCCCTTTGCCCGCCGCTTGACCCTGCAACGCCGGGGGCACGTAAGCGCCACATCGCAGCCGCCGGTTCTATTCCTCCATGGGTACGGCGCCAATTCGGGCGTATGGGCCCCCATGCTGCGATCCCTGTCGGCTCGGGGAGTCGCCAACCTTTTCACCATCGACCTGGAGCCCCGCTTCGGCAGCATCGATGCACACGCCCAGCAAGTCGCCGCCCTTGTCACGCGCCTATGCAGCACGACACGATCCCCAAAAGTCATCCTCGTAGCGCACAGCATGGGCGGCCTGGTCGCCCGCGCCTACGTCGAACGCT
>JAKJDA010000346.1:3252-3522 GCA_022706165.1 Candidatus Hydrogenedentota bacterium
CTCAACCGCGAAGAGAACACGTCCCACGATGTGCGCTACGTCTCTATTTACAGCGCTCACGACAACATGGTGGTTCCCTATGCGAGCGCCGAACTCGGCAAGGCCCGCAACATCCTGTTCCCGGCTCGCGGCCATTTCGACCTCCTGTTCTGCAAGGACGTCGGCCAAATCGTCTACCGCGAACTGACCGGTCACTAAACCTCCAGACGGCCCGGCGGCGCAGCGCGCAAGCAAGTGGCGGACATCGCGGCGATTTGCTATACTGCGCTC
>JAKJDA010000347.1:0-3190 GCA_022706165.1 Candidatus Hydrogenedentota bacterium
CCTCGAGCGCCGCCTTGCGAACGGCACGTGGGTGCCGCACCTCGTCTCCACTTCGCTCTTCTCCGTCATCCGCAACGACGCGGTGAACTACCGCCCCCCCGCGGGCGACTGGGAGAAGGCGTTCCTGGAATTCCGCGACTTCGCGCAGGACGACGAGAGCAAGTTTCTCAAGGACGCGCGCGAAGCCATCGACTCCGTCCTGAGCGGGACCGAAAAAGCCGCGCCGAGCTTCAACACGTTCCGCCGCACCCTCGTCGAGGGCCGCATCTTCGCGATCGTCACCGCCCGCGGGCACCAGCCCGGAACGCTGCGCAAGGGCGTCGAACTCTTCATCGAGCGCGTGCTCACCCCGCTTGAACGCGAGACGATGGTCTACAACCTGCGCGGCTACCTGGTCTGCTACGAAGGACGCAAGCGCAGCGAGGAGCTTGAGGACGCGGACGTGATCGCGAACTACCTCGATCTGAACCGCTACCACGCCGTCACCTCCCCCGCCTTCATGACCCTCGTCAAGAACGCGGCCGTGCCGGATCCCGAGCGCTCCGAGACGCGCAAGCAGTTCGCGATCCTCGACTTCCTCGACCACCTCTTCCACATCATCGAGCGCATCGGGGCGAAGAGACCGGTAAGCGTCGGCTTTTCAGACGACGACCCCGCCAACGTCCATGCCGTGGCGGCGTTCATAAGGGAAAAGCTCACGACGCGCTTCCCCGGCGTGAAATTCGTCGTGTACGACACGTCGGACCCCGACATCGAAAACGGGCACAAAATCATCGTCTCGGGTCAGATGGATCTCGGGCTGGGCACACCGCACATTTAGCGCGCAAACACAAAGCACAGAGGGCGCCGCATCGCGAACGCATGCTTCGTCTGCGCCATCCCGCCCGTCGCCGCGTCGAACGCATAGACGGCGATTTCATCCGACAGCTTGTGCCCGACGACGACAAAAGCGCCGTCCGGCGAAAACTCGAAGTCGCGCGGAAACTCGCCGCCGAGCTTGTTGAGCGCACGCATTTCGATCGCGCCCGACACGGCGTCGAACGCGAATGCGGCGATGCTGTCGTGCCCGCGGTTTGACGCCAGCACCCATTTCCCGTCTGGCGAAATCTTTATCGCCGCAGCCTTCGATTCGCCGTCGAACCCGGACGGCAACGCCGTCACCGTGCACACTTCGCTGAAAACGCCGCCGCCGGAATCGCGCAGGGAGACGACGGTGCTATCAAGCTCATTCAACAGAAAGGCGAATTTTCCGCCGGGATGAAACGCCATGTGTCGCGGCCCGGCTCCGGGCGCGGAGCGGAACCCCGCGCCGGCGACCTCGCGCATGGCGCCAGCTTCGCAATCAGCCTTGTAGCAGACAACGCGGTCGATTCCCAAATCGCACACGCAAACGACGCCGCCGCCCGCCGGCTCCGCCGCGTAATGGCAATGCGCCGCATCCTGCCTCGCCTTGTTCGGGCCGCCGCCCTTATGCTGCACCTCCGCCACCGGCCCTTCAAGCATTCCATCCGCCGCGATATTGAACACGCCGGCGTGGGCGTTGGAGTACTCGGCGTAATAAAGCCGCCGCCCGTCCCGCGAGATTGAAACGTGGCACGGCACCGTGGGGGCGCACGGCCACTCGCCCAGCTTTGAAAGCGATTTGCCGTCGACTGCGTACACCACGATGCCCCCCTGCCTGCCGCCGGCGGCGCCGGCTTCGAGCTTCTGGGCGGCGTAGAGCCGCGTCCCATCGGCCGAAAGCGCGAGATAAATTGGATTCACCGCATCCTCCACGCGACCGGCCTCGGCCAGCGCCCCGCCCGCGCAATCGAATTCAAACACGCGGAGCCCCGCGGGCGCGTCATTGTTGGAAGAACCGACGAACAGAACCTTTTTCATAATCCACCTCCATTTTCATAGCCGTTTCAGCGCGGCGTCAGAATCTCCGCGCCCTCGGCGGTGACCGCGATCATGTGCTCGAAGTGCGCTGCCGGCTTCCCGTCGCTTGTCACCACCGTCCATCCATCGTCTAGCGTGCGTATGCGCCGCGAGCCCAGATTGAACATAGGTTCGATGCACAGCACCATGCCTTCGCGCAGGATCGGGCCACGTCCTGATGGCCCGAAATTCGGGATTTGCGGCTCCTCGTGCATGCTGCGCCCGCAGCCGTGCCCGACAAACTCGCGGACAACCGAGAGCCTGGATTTGTTGGCCACCTGTTCGATGGCATGCGAGACATCGCCCAGCCTGGCGCCGGGGCGCACGGCTTCGATGCCGGCCATCAGCGCCTTCTCCGTATTCTCCACCAGCGCGATCACCGCAGGGTCTTCAACATTGACCATAACCGTTTTGGCATTATCTCCGACAAACCCCATGTGCCACACTCCGACATCGATGCTCACCACATCGCCGTCTTGAATCACGCGCGAGCCCGGAATGCCGTGTATCACCGTTTCATTGACAGAAATGCAAGTCTGCGCCGGATATCCCATATAATTGAGAAACGCGCTTTTCACCCCCAGCCGCTCCATTGTGTCCAGGGCTAGGTGATCCAGCTCCAAAGTAGTCACGCCCGGCTTCACGGCGTCGCACACAACGCGCAGCACATCCGCGGCCTTCCCGCCCGCTTGCCTCATGACTTCTATCTCCGCCGGTGTCTTTATAATAATCCCGCTCATCTTTAATACCTCAAATTAAAACGCGCGCCCCATTCTACCCGTTTCCATTCCAAAAATAAAGCAAACTCCGTTCCGTCGTTGCAGGAACCCCAAAGGCGCAAAAAAAACACAGCCATGCCGTTCAATTGGTGTTGACTCCCATCCGTTCATTGTGGCATACTTGCCTCAGTTCAATTGGAAAGCGGTGCTTCCACAGAAGGGATTTCATCAATCGGGACAAAGGACAAAAAAGTTAAGGTCAATACAAATGAAAAAAACAAATACCAAAGTTAAACTCTCCGCATTTACTCTGATTGAGTTGCTTGTTGTGATCGCCATCCTCGGCATCCTGATGGGGCTTCTGTTCCCCGCCATCTCGGGCGCCCTGCAGAAAGCCAGCGCCACACAGCTCGGCAACAACGGCCGCAACATCGTGCAAGGTATCTTGGCCGCGAACTTGGAGCGCGAAACAATGAGCCTCGGCAGCGTGTGGCCTTCCAAAACCGCAAACTTCTCCGGCGCCACTGTGGACTACACCGCGGCACCCGACT
>JAKJDA010000347.1:3200-3513 GCA_022706165.1 Candidatus Hydrogenedentota bacterium
ATCGAGAAGAAAGCCCTTGAGAACATCAGCTGGAACGTCTTCGCGGGCGCGGGCATCTCCACCGCCACCGACGGCGCCATGTTCAAACAGGGCGGCCACAACGTGTGGAACCTGATCGCCGGCCTTGACGAGAGCGCCACGGACGACACGCCGTTCATCTTTACAAAGAACTTCGACATCGCCATTGCCGACCTGCAGAACGACCCAACGGCCTCTCTCGAACCCAAGTTCCTGGCCGACGCCAAGCCTTTCGGCGCTTCGATGCTCGTCTTCGTCCAGAAGGGCGGCGGCATGAAGAGCATGAGGGGCAGGT
>JAKJDA010000348.1:0-3269 GCA_022706165.1 Candidatus Hydrogenedentota bacterium
GGGCTTGCGCCGTCAGGCTCCCCTGCGAGACCTGTTTGCGGGCGAGCGGGAATGGGCGGACAAAACGGATAAGGCCCCCTCCCGCGAGAACAGGGACGAGTTGATCAGTTGGCGCCGGGAAATCGCAGATCGATTCGCGTTTCCCTTGGCGTGTTTTGCCGTGAGCATCGTCGCGGCTCCCCTTGGCGTGCGGGCGCAGCACGGGGGGCGTTCGTACAGTTTCGGCGTTGGCGCGGCGATATTCCTCGTTTACTTCGTCTTGAAAGTCACGATGGAGCCCCGCTCCTTGGTGTCGTTGCAGGAGGCGATTTTGCGCGGACTGGCGCCCAACATTGTCCTGTCGCTAGCGGGCGTATGGTTCTTGCGCCGGGTGGACCGGATATGACCACGCTCGATCGCTATTTGTTGGCGCGGCATCTCGGCGCGTTGGCGCGTGCGCTGATCACCTTGTTGTGCCTGTACATCCTCATCGATCTGCTCACGCAGCGCCGCGATGCGATCCTGCGGTACGACGTTCCCTGGAACGCCATCCTCCGGTACTACGCGGCCATGACGCCGGAGATACTGTATCGCGTCGCGCCGCTGTCCATGTTGGTGGCGGTGTTGCTCGTGCTGGGCGACGCGGCCCAGAACAACGAAGTGACCGCTGCGCTGGCCTGCGGCATCAGCCTGAAACGTTTGGTCTGGATGCCGGCGGCGCTCGGGATCGCGTTGGCTGTCGCCGCGTTCGCCATGGAAGAAGGCGTGGGCGCCAGGGCCGCCCGAACCGCGACGGACCTGCAAAAAAACTACTTTTCCCGAAATCCGGAAGCAGGCAAGCGCGATGGCATGAGTTGGGCCAATCTTTCCGGCGACTGGACCTGCCACATCATGAAGTTCAACAGCATTGCCTTGACGGGCGAGGATGTCCTGATTCACGCTATCCGGCCCGACGCGGTCGAACAGATCGTCGCCCGGCGCATCTATTGGGACTCAGACCGCCGCCAATGGATTCTCGAGGACGGACATCGTTATCTTTTCGGGCCCGAGGCGCGCGAGCGTCGCGAGGCGATGCGCATTACGCAGCAGCCCGCGCCCTTCCAGGAGCCGCCCGAGGAATTGTTCGCCCTGCGCGAGCCGCCCGAAACCAAAACCGCACGCCAGCTCGCCGCGGATATCCGCCGCGCCGAGGCCCGCGGCGCCCGTGAACCCGGCCTATGGGTCGACTACCACGTCAAGTTTTCGCAACCCGCCCTATGTTTCGTGATGGTCGGCTTGGCCGTGCCGTTCGCCCTGCGCATCCGGCGGGGCGGACTTGCCATCGGCTTTGGCGCAAGCATTGTCATCGCCATCGCCTATCTCATCGTATATGCAGTAGGCATCTGGCTGGGCGATGTCGGGCGCTTGAGTCCGGCGGTTGCGGCGTGGTTCGCGAATGCCGTATTTTTCTGTCTCGGCGCTGCGCTTTTCGCGCGGACGCCGACGTGACCGCAAACAGCCCAGAGGGGGAAAGCGGCGACTTTCCTTCCACGACAAGGAGCCTGGCATGACACGCACCGATCCGAAAACGTTGACATCCGCATTGGCCGCGTTGGAACAGCGCGTGGGGCCGCTTGACCGCATCAAGCAACGCATCAAGAGGCACCACATCGAGACGCCGTCGTGGGCCTATGGCGATTCGGGCACGCGGTTCAAGGTCTTTCGCCAGCCGGGCGTGCCGCGCAACCCCTTCGAGAAAATGGAGGATGCGGCCGCGGTTCACACGCTGACCGGCGTCGCGCCGTCCGTCGCGATCCACATCCCCTGGGACAAGGTCGACGACTTCGGCAAGCTCAGCGAATACGCGAACCAGCTCGGCGTGCGGATCGGCGCGATCAACCCGAATCTCTTTCAGGACGACGAGTACAAGCTCGGCAGCTTGACCAACGAGAGCGCCGCCGTGCGCAGGAAAGCCCTCGACCACCTGATCGAATGCATCGAAATCGGCAAGACGGTCAAGTCCGACATCCAAAGCCTGTGGTTCGCCGACGGCACCAACTTCGCCGGGCAGGACAACCTGCGCGAGCGCAAGCGCCGCTTCGAGCAAGGACTGTCCGCAGTCTATGACCACCTGCCCGAAGGCGGGCGCATGCTCATCGAGTACAAGTTTTTCGAGCCCGCCTTCTACCATACCGACATCGGCGATTGGGGCATGTCCTACGTCCTGTGTCAGCGTCTCGGTCAACGAGCGCAGGTGCTGGTCGACCTCGGCCATCACCCTCTCGGCTCCAACATTGAACACATCGTTGCATTCCTGATCGACGAGGGCAAGATGGGCGGCTTTCACTTCAACAACAAGAAGTATGCCGACGACGATCTCACCGTCGGCAGCATCAACCCGTTCGAACTCTTCCTCATCTATAATGAACTGGTCGCCGCCGAAGACGATCCCGCGTTGCGCCCCAACATCGCATACATGATCGACCAGAGCCACAACGAAAAACCGAAGATCGAGGCCATGATCCAATCCGTCATGAACTGCCAGACGGCGTACGCGCGCGCGTTGCTGGTGGACCGCGCCGCCCTCACCCAGGCCCAGCAAAACGGCGATATTATCGGCGCGGAAGAGGTGTTGCAGGAGGCCTACCAGACGGACGTGCGCCCGCTGTTGGCCCAGGTGCGCCTCGACATGGGGATTGACCCAGACCCGATTTTGGCCTTCCGTGCGAGCGGATACCTGGAAAAAGTCCAGAAGGAACGAAAATAATCGTTTCTAACATGTTCACAATAAAGAAGATGCCGAGGAGATCGCAATGCGCGCGATCCCCTCTTGACCCTAGAGAAGAGAGATGATACCATAATTCGAACCTTTTGATCTTTGCTCCGTATTAGGTTGTGTCCCGTTTCACTCGTCAGCCCTTATTGTGTAGCGTTAATCGGGGTCGCAACAGGTCAGGGAGAGCAAACGTGGCTGTGTTCGAGTACGTGGCGTCCACCAAGCGCCAAGAAGAAACGGTCGAGTCGGGCACCGTGATCGCCCGAGACGCAAAAGAAGCTGTCGCAAAACTGAAGGTGTACAGACTTCAGGATGTCCGGCTCCGCAGGGTCGGCGGTCTTTCGGGGTTCTACCGGAGCTTCATCGCGGACATCAAGTGATGGGTTGATTCGCGCGTTTGGGCGCCGACCCCGCGGCGCTGCATGCGCACCGAAATGAGACCGGGGCATTTTTTCCAAAGCGAAGCGCATGCCGCGCGCCGCAGGGAAAAATGCCCCGGTTTTTATTATGTATTTTTCGGGATGGACTGCGCCGT
>JAKJDA010000348.1:3279-3512 GCA_022706165.1 Candidatus Hydrogenedentota bacterium
CGGAATCCGGCGCCCGAAGGAGAAGATCGTGCCGGAATACGTGCCCGGAACGGGCGGAGAAGTCCTCGAACGAACGCGCCAAAAGCTGAAACCGCCGCCCATGTACCGCGTGTTGATGCACAACGACGACTACACGACGATGGAGTTCGTCGTGGAAATGCTGGTCTCCGTCTTCCACAAAAAGCCCGAAGACGCCGTGCGCATCATGCTCCGGATTCACAAGAATGGAATCG
>JAKJDA010000349.1 GCA_022706165.1 Candidatus Hydrogenedentota bacterium
CGCCGCCGGCACGTTCAACCTGCTCGAAGCGGTCCGACGGAACGCCCCGCGCGCGATCATGCTCTACGCGTCGACAAACAAGGTCTACGGCAAGATGGAACACGTCCCCGTCGTCGACCAAGGAGCGCGCTACGCCTACGCCGATTGTCCGGACGGCATCGCGGAGACGCAGCCGCTCGATTTCTACTCGCCCTACGGCTGTTCGAAGGGATGCGGCGATCAATACGTCCATGATTACGCCCGCATCTACGGGTTGAACACCATCGTCTTTCGGCAAAGCTGCATTTACGGCACGCGACAATACGGCATCGAAGACCAGGGCTGGGTCGCGTGGTTCACCATCGCGGCGCTGTTTGGAAAACAAATCACCATCTATGGCGACGGCAAGCAAGTGCGCGACGTTCTGTACTTCGACGATCTCTTGGACGCCTACCAAATGGCCATCGATCGGATCGACGTCGCCCGGGGCCGCATCTACAACATCGGCGGCGGCCCGGCGCACACGCTCTCGCTGTTGGAACTCATCGCGCTCCTCGAACGCGAATTGGATCGTCCCATTGCGCCTCTGTTTGACGATTGGCGCCCCGGCGATCAGCAAGTGTACGTCAGCGACATACGCCGCGCCCAGGAACAATTCGGGTGGGAACCCCGCGTGGACGCGACGCACGGCGTGCGCAAACTGGCCGCTTGGGCGCGCGAAAACCAAGCCTTACTGGCGCGCATCCTGGGCGCATGACGCCAAACTGGCGCCGCCGCTTGCTGTGTCGGGAGAAATGTGATACATAGACATGGACGCGCAGTCCGTAGCCTCAGGCAAAACGTAACGAAGGAGAACTCATCATGAAACACCTCAAAGCCGCATCGCAGACGCGAACCCTTCCCAAAAAAGCAGCGATCTCGGGATCGGACAGTAAATGCTCCTGCAAAAACTGACCGGATCGCTCTTTCTTCGTCCCGCGCGCTGAAACCGTTGACTCCCCACGCATGCGACCTATGCCGAAAAGCTTGTCGCCTGCGGGAAGCAATGCGGGGTAGCGTCCTGACCGACGCGTTCTTTTTTGCGAGTCGCGCCGAGATTGCGCCCGGTCTCCGCCCGGCGCCTCAAGAATGTTCGCCCCGAAAAGAAAGACCGCGAAAAAGAACCTGAAAACGCTTTGCGGAAAACGTCGGCCATAGTTCTGCTTAAACGGCTCTCAAACACAAGAACGCCCGGCACGAAGACCGGGCGCTACGTATTGCGAGGAGCTTTAGGCTTCCCAACACAGACTACAAACGTATGCAAAGAATGAATCGGTCAGGGCGCTAGACACGCATTGCGCTAACGCGTGCGATGTAGGCTGGCGCCCGCGCCGGAACCGCCGTCGGCGCGATATCCATGCTCTCGCGAAGGCGCCGCGAAAATGCGATGTGCGAAGCGTGACCCGCCCGCGCCGCCGTGATGTGCCCCGTCAGCGGCTTTCCCAAAAGATAGATATCGCCCAATAAATCGAGGATTTTGTGGCGGACAAACTCGTCCGGGAAACGCAAGTCGTCGTTGAGCACGCCGTCATCCCCGATCACGATGCTGTTGTCCAGACTGACGCCCTTGATGACCCCCTGGTCCCGCAACTTGCGCATGTGACATAGGAACCCGAAGGTGCGCGCCGGGGCCAATTCTTCTTCGAACGTTTCCGGCCGAATGACCACCGAGGCGTGCTGCGCGCCCACCGAGGGGTGATCGAAACGAATGCCCATGCTGATGCGCAAATCGTCGCCCGGCTCAATGGACAAACTCACGTCTTCCCGATGGTAGCGAATGCGCCGGGGCGTTGCGAGCAGTCTCCGGGGCCGGTCCTGCATGGCGACGCCCGCCCGTTTCAGGGCCCGCACAAAGGGCAACGCGCTTCCATCCATCCCGGGCACTTCGGGCGCATCGACGTCCACGTTCAAATTGTCGATGCCCAAGCCCGCCAAAGCCGCCAAGATGTGCTCGACCGTGTTGACAATCACCCCGTTCCGGCCCAGCGCCGTCCGCAGGGTCGTGCTGACCACGTGGTCCATGTCCGCCTCGATCGCGGGAGCGCCCGGCAAATCGACCCGGTAGAACGTCACGCCGCTATCGGGGGCAGCGGGACGAAATGTCACGGTGGACAAAACGCCCGTATGGAGACCAATGCCCGAGACAGACGCCGGACGAGCAATGGTCCGTTGCAATACTACTGTGTTATCGATCATTCCTTCCGCTCCGCCGACGCGCCATACGGCCCGCCGATCTTTCCGCTTCGCTATCCGCTTGCCATTCCCGGCGCCTCTTCACGCACAAGACGCGCCGCAACCTCCCCATCGCGATCCGGGATCTCCTCCGTGCTCTGCGCGGGAACGGCCCGCCGATCTACGCTTTACGCTCCGGCGCCATCGTTTCGGGAACATCCATGATCCCAAACATCATTTCGGCCTCCGCTGCGACAGAGCCGTCCACCTTCGCCACGGCCCGCACGCGGCAGGCGTTGCGACGCATGTGGATCATTTCCGCCTCGACGATGATCTGGTCGCCGGGAACGACCGACCTCCTGAATCGGGCCTTCTCGATCCCCAAAAACAAGGCCACCTTGCCCGGTTCGTTTCCTTCGCCAAAAAACAGCACGGCGCTTACTTGCGCCATGACTTCGATGATCAACACGCCCGGCATCACGGGCATCTGAGGCCAATGCCCCTGAAAAAACGGCTCGTTGATGGTGACGTTCTTCACGCCCACCACCCGCTCGAACGGCACAAACGACAATATCCGATCCACCAGTAAAAAGGGGAAACGATGCGGCAGCACCTTCATCATCGCCGCCACGTCCAGCGCCGGCGTCTGCACGGCGCGCGGCCCAGGATCGGCGGTCGTCGCCGCCGGGCGGCGCACATGACCGTTGACCACTGTTTTTTTGATCTGCCGGGAGAAATTCACGTGCATGGCATGCCCGGATTTGACGCCGATGACGTGGCCGCGAACGGGCCACCCCAACAGGTACAAATCGCCGAAAAGGTCCAGAATTTTGTGGCGGACGAATTCGTCGGGGAAGCGCAGTTCATCGTTCAAAATCGCCTCGTCGCCGATGACCACGGCGTTTTCGAGACTCCCCCCCTTGATAAGCCCCTGCTCCTGCAACATCTTCACCTCGCGCAGGAAACAAAACGTTCGCGCCGGGGCTATCTCGCGCTCAAAAGTCTCCGGCGTGATGACAAACGATCCGTACTGCGCCCCCACGGCGGGGTGGTCGTACGCGATGGTCATGGTCAAGCGCAAATCGTCCGACGGCAGGATGCTCAACGTGACATCGTCGTTCTTGTAATATACCGGCTGCTTGATCCGCACCAGGCGGCGTTCCACATCTTGATCGACAACGCCCGCGCGCTTCAACGCCGTTAAAAACGGAAGCGCGCTGCCATCGCCCACCGGAATTTCGTTGGCGTCCACCTCGATGTCGAGATTGTCGATGCCCAAGCCCGCCGCCGCCGCGAGCACATGTTCCACGGTGTGGACC
>JAKJDA010000034.1:0-269 GCA_022706165.1 Candidatus Hydrogenedentota bacterium
AGAAGCGCTTTCGGAAACGTCTCCTCAAGAAGGTGTCGCTTGCATGAAAGAATTAATGCTTGCCGCCGAGATCGGCGGAACAAAACTGCAAATCGCGCTCGGAACGCCGCAGGGCGCGATTGTCGAACGCATCAAAGGCCAGTCCCCCGCCTCCGAAGGCGCGGACGCCGTGCTCGCTTGGTTCAACGAACAAATTCCCCACCTGCTGCGTCGCGCCGGGGCGGCGGGCGCGCGCGTTCTCGGCATGGGCATCGGGTTCGGCGGTCCGG
>JAKJDA010000034.1:279-7940 GCA_022706165.1 Candidatus Hydrogenedentota bacterium
GAATCCGCAACGGGACGCGTCCTCCTGTCGCACCAGGTGAACGGGTGGGAAAACATCGCTCTCAAGGCTTGGTTCGAGGATCGCTTCAGTCTGCCCGTGACAATCTCAAACGACAGCAATGCGGCGGGATGGGCCGAGTATTGCCTGGGCGCGGGCCGTGGCGCGCGTCAGTTTTTCTACATGAACGTCGGCAGCGGCATTGGCGGCGCGTTGGTGATCGACGGCAACCTGTACGACGGACAGGGGCGGGGCGCTGCCGAGATTGGGCACACCTACGTGCCGGATTGGACGGCTCCGCTGCCCGGAGCGATCGCGAAGCTTGAGGACCTGTGCAGTGGATGGTCCATCGAACGCCGCGCCCGGAGAAGCGCTCCGCCCGTTGAGGGCACGCCGTTGCACAAGTTGTGGAGTCGAAATCAACAACGCATCACCTGCGCCATCCTGGCCGAGGCGGCCCGTCGCGGCGATCCGCGCGCAGCGGCCGAGATGGGACGCATCGCAGAGAGCATCGCGATTGCCATCTCCAACGTGCTGGCGTTGTTCCATCCCGAAAACATTGTCGTAGGCGGCGGGCTGAGCCTGGTGGGCGACGTGCTGTTCACGCCCTTGCGCGATGCCGTGGCGCGCTACGTGTTTGGACCCTATCGCGATCGCTACAAAATACTGCCTAGCGAATTGGGCGAGGACGTCGTGCTGGCGGGAGGACTGCTGCTGGCCCCCCGCAACGCAGCGTAACGCCTCCCAACACCCGGCGAAAAATGCGTCCCGATCGTCAACGCCGCCGAAGCCAATGCCCCACCGCCTCAGCCAGGTCTGCAACGACCGGCGTCGACGCAACCGGAAGCGGCTCGCCTGCGTGATACCGTTCCGCTTCCAGGCCGCATAGCGTAAAGATCGCGGGAGTTCCCGCTGCCTTGGCGGTTTCAAGATCCGTGTAACTGTCGCCAATAAACGGGGTCTCCGCAAGGTCAAACCCAAACCTGTCTTGCGCGGCGAAAATCATGCCCGGCGATGGCTTCCGGCATGCGCACCGCTCCTCGCGCAAATGGGGACAGTAATAAAACGCATCGATTTCCCCGCCGGATGCGTCACGTATGCGATCGCGCAACCTTTCCGTTATCTGCCGCAACCCATCGCGCGAGAACAACCCCTTGCCCACGCATTGCTGATTGGAAATCACGATCACGCCATACCCCGCGCGATTGAGCTCCGCGACCGCCTCCGCCGCGCCAGGCAGAATGTGAAGCATAGACGGGTCGGTGACGTAGCCGTTGGCAACGGCCACATTCAGCACGCCGTCCCGGTCCACCAGCACATAGCCGTTGGAATGGCTGGAGGGGCGGCAGCCCGTCGTGATGACAATGGGGTCACGCCTCATGCCGACGGGAGCGTCTTGTCCGTTGACGAATGCGCATTCATTGATACGACCCGGTTTTTGCGTGAAATGCAGGCGTAAGCGGCCAACGGCATACAGCGCTGCCGCTCTTGATAGGAGCATGCCTAGACACTCCAGGTTTGTCAAATCCACATTTGATCGCTCCAAACCCATCCCATTCCCCCTCATCACCGCAGGCGACCACAAAAGGCGCGACCTGTATAATGGATGTTGGCCAAGATGGAACTCCAAAGGCTAGGGAAGCGCCGAGGCGACTGCCATGACGTGCGAACGTTTGCATGTGACGATAGAAGGCCGTGTTCAGGGAGTGGGATTTCGTTACGCAGCCTATTATCAGGCAGCGGCGCTGAAAATCGGGGGATGGGTGCGCAATTTGAACGACGGGCGCGTCGAGGCGGAATTCGAAGGGCCGCGCGACGCCCTTGAGCAAATGCTGGACTGGTGCTGGATAGGCCCGGCGTCCGCGCACGTATCGAGGGTCGAGGCGGAGTGGCAAGCAATCGATGCCGCCTCGAAACGCGGCTTTGTCATCCGCGACTGACCCGCGCCGCGCCTTACGCATAAACATGACGTATCGCTCATCAATCGATCGGTTGATACCGCGCATGCGTATGGTTACCATACGCGAACACGCGTGCATAGTGCGCCCGTATAGTGCGAGGACCGGTTACGCCATGAAGCGCGCCCCCCGAAAATTGCGCGAAAACCATCCGCCTTCTCCTCCCATTGCCGGCATCACTGCGGCGGATGGACGCCTCGGGACGATCGTGCTGGGCACAGCAATCGCCGTCATCGTGCTTGCGGTGCTGCCGCTGGCGCAGGATATTACCGCGCCAAAATCACTGGTCCTGCAGATCATGCCGGCGACTCTCGTCGCATGGATGGCGTTCCGACCGCACCAAGCCGGCCGCACGCTGCACGCGCCCCCGGTTTTTCTCCTCGTATTGTCGGCAGGACTCCTGACGGGACTCTTCAGCGTTCTGTTCTCCGCGAACAAAGGCTATGCGTTGTCCAGTTGGACCTTGCCGCTCAGTCTGTTTGCCCTATATCTCGCCTGTGCGTGGACCCTGACGGAACCGCGGCGCGTCTGGACCGTCGTCACCGCCCTGTGCGTCTCGATGGCAGCGGCATCTCTGTATGGCTTCCTGCAATATGCAGGGCTGGACCCCTTCCCTTGGGAGGACGAGACGGGGATGCTCCGGTCCGCTCCCGCTACATTTGGCAACCCGAACTACGCATCGCACGCCCTGTTGCTCGCGGGAATATTGGCCGCGGGAATGGCGTGGGCCCGCCGATCGGCATGGCCCTTGGCCTTCGTGGCGATCTACCTCGCGCACCTAGGCCTCACTCGCACACGCGGCACATTCCTCGCCTTGGCGGCGGCAGTCGCCATGATTGTCGTGGCGACCTGGCTTCGGCGGCGCATACAACACCCTTCCCGAGCCGTGCTGGGGGCATTCCTAGCCATGGCTGCACTCGGCATCGCCGCCGTTGCCGTCGGAATGACGGCCTGTTACGCGCGCACCGGACGTCCTTATCCGCTTGACGAATCGATTCTGCTGCGGGCGCACTCGTTTTTCGGAAGCGTGCGCATGATCGCGGACAAGCCCTTCACGGGCCGCGGACCGGGAGGCTACTACCTCGAAAGTCCCTTGTACTGGACCCCTTTCGAGCAAGCGCGTTTCGATAGCGCCCGCGCCATGAACGATCACGTCCATAACGAAACCCTCGAAGCCGCCGTCGAAAGCGGACTCGGAGGAGCGGCCCTCTATCTGGGATTTCTCGTGTGCGGGATAGGGTATGGACTTTACAGCGCGTTCACCGCACAGGACCGCGATCGACGGGGACTCGGGTACGCGTCCGCCGCGTTGTTCACGGCCGCACTTATCGACGGCCAGTTCGGTTTCAACCTTCACCTGCCCGTATCGGCGTCGATTGTCTATCTGACCGCCGGAGCCTTGGCCGGAACCTGGATGAGGAGCGAGGCGCAGGAAGCTCCGCGTTTCTCCATTTCGCGCAGGAACAACCTCTTGCGATGGGGAGCCGCCGGAATCGCCCTCTCGTTGTCCGTGTTCGGCGCGCTCGATTTCGCCCATCAAATATCGCTGCGACGCGGAATGGCCGCATTGCACTGGAAGGATCCCAAGGCCGCGCAAGGCCCCCTGAAGATCGCGGCAACCCTCATGCCGCAGTATTGGACGACCTGGTATCACCTCGGAAGAGTCTGCCTATTGCTCGATCGCAAAGCGGAGGCGATATCGCATTTCGAACGGACGCTCGCGCTCAATCCCACGTACATCGATGCGCACATCCGCATCGCACAGCAACTCGTCAACGATAGCGCGACGGCAACAGGCGAAGAAGCGGCGCGGCTGGAAACCCAGGCCATGAATCACGCACGCCGGGCGGCTTCCATCGCGCCCGCCTACCCCGGAGCCGAGGACGTCCTCGCGCGAGCATTGATGCTCCGCGCCAGTCGCCTCGCACAAAACAATTCCTCCCCGCGGGAAATGACCGCCCCCCTCTGGCAAGAAGCCGAGGAGCATCTGCGCAAGGCCTTGGTGGGCGCATTGAACCGCGCCGAACTGCTTCGCCTGCTCGCACAGGCCTGCATCGCCCAAAACAAACTGGACGAAGCCGCCGACGTTTTCGGGCGCGCCACCGCCGCTGCGCCTGACGACGAACAGACATGGACCATGTTCTTCCGCTTTGCGCAACAGTTCAACCGTTACGAAGACATCTGCCTTGCGGCAGAACGGCGCATTCAGGAACTCTCCGACGTCCCTCAACCCGATGCCGCGTCAATCGCAGGCCTATATGTGCGGAAAGCGCGCGCCTTGTCGGAGGGCTTCGATCGCCAAGACGACGCTCTCACGGCCATCCTGCACGCCATCCAGACAGAACCCGCCTGCGGCGATGCATGGGGCATGCTGTATCGGGCGGGGCATGCGCTCGACCAACCGTTGCTGTTCCCGACGCTTTTTCACGACGATCACGCCCGAACGCAGCGCCCGCCCGGATCCGACATCATCGCGTTCGTGCTCGAAAAAGGCCCCGGCGCCGTTCCCGATGCGGCGCGAACGTTGACGCAACGAATTGACGACTTGATGGAGAACAAAATGCCCGGCGACCCCGCAACCCTCGCATGGACCATAGACATCCTCGCCGGAGAAGGCGAAAAAGGAGGCCCATCCGCAGCAGCCATTGGGCAGATCGCGCTGAGTCTCGGAACGGCCTCCGCCGCGCTCCAGCAATTCGACAAAGCGGAACGTCTCCTGCGCGCCGCGCTGCCCTATCTCTCGCCCGCCGACTACAGCGTCTGCGCCGAACGCCTTGGAAAGGCCCTGTTGTCATTGCAGCGCCCCCAGGAAGCGATCCCCATTCTGACCGAAGCCCTGAAACGCGCCCCCGCCAATGCCTCGGCGCGTCTGCTGCTTGCCCGATCCTATTCCCTCACCGGTCAGACCGCCAAAGCCCGCCAGGAATACCAGTCCGTCCTGCTTTCGCCCGGCCTCGCCCCAAGCGCGCGCCACTCCATCCAACAAGAACTCGCCCGGATCGATCCTGCCGCAGGCAAGCCATTGAGCGCCCCGTGAAATCAAACCTGCGCTTTGATTTCACCTCTGCAGACGGTTAGAATCCCGTACCTCTTTTTGGCGATTTCCAACGGGTTTGTAAAATGCCGATGGGGGAACGCGTGGGCTCCGCTGGGCAACGCAGGAACGCCTTCATGACCCATTGGGAGGTCATCGGCGCACAAAACAGGAAGGTAATCCGCATGTACTTCCAGGATGTTCTGCAAACGTTGAACGCGTTTTGGCTTAAACAGGGCTGTATCCTCTGGCAGCCCTATCACACCGAAGTCGGCGCGGGCACCTCAAATCCAGCGACTTTCCTGAGGGTGTTGGGCCCTGAGCCGTGGAACGTGGCCTATGCCGAGCCGAGCACGCGCCCTGCGGATGGCCGTTACGGCGAGAACCCGAACCGTCTGCAGCACTACTACCAGTACCAGGTTATCTTGAAGCCGTCTCCGCCGAACGTGCAGGACCTCTTCCTGCAGTCCTTCGAGGCGCTGGGCCTCGACCTTACCAAACACGATTTCCGCTTCGTCGAGGACAACTGGGAAAGCCCGTCGCTGGGCGCGTGGGGCTTGGGCTGGGAAGCATGGCTCGACGGCATGGAAGTCTTGCAGTTCACCTACTTCCAGGAATGCGGCGGCGTCAAACTCGACGTGCGCGCCTGCGAACTGACCTACGGTGTCGAGCGCATCGCGATGTATTTGCAGGGCGTCGAGAACGTCTACGACCTCGTGTGGGCGCCCTCGGGCATCACCTACGGCGACATTTACCACGCGTCCGAGGTCGAATACTGCCACTACAACTTCGAAGCGGCGGACACCGCCAAGCTCTTCAACGTCTTCGACATCTGGGAAAGCGAAGGCCGCCGCCTGCTCGAACAGGGCCTCGTGTTCCCCGCGTATGACCACTGCCTGCGCCTATCGCACTTGTTCAACGTGCTCGATGCACGCAGCGCGCTGTCGGTGTCAGAGCGAGGCCGCTTCCTCTTGCGTTGCCGCGCTATCGCCGAACAGTGCGCCAAGGGTTACTTCGAGCAACGCACGAACATGGGCTTTCCGCTGCGCCGTCTGGCAAGCGAGACGACGCTGGAACCTGTCCATGCGGCGCCCGCGCCCGACCCAAACGCCTTCAAGGAAATGGACGACGTCCTTATCGAGATCGGCGTCGAGGAATTGCCTCACCACGACGTGAAAGAGGCCCTCGCCCAAGCGCCCGCCCTTGCGGAAAAACTCCTCGATGACGCGGGCCTGCCCCACGGCGACGTCACGGTGCACGTTTCGCCGCGCCGCATCGCTGTCATCGTGAAGGACGTGCCCGCGCGTCAACAGGACGTCCTGCGCGAAATGCGCGGCCCCAAGCGCGCTGCCGCAAAAACGCCCGACGGCGAATGGGCGGTCGCGGCGAGCAAGTTTGCACAGGCGAACGGCGCCACGACGGAGGACATCTACTTCAACGACGTCAGCGGCGTCGAGTATTGCTTCGTGAAGATGCACCAGAAGGGCCGTCACATCAGCGACTTGCTGCCGCAGGTGACGATGGGTCTTATCAAGGGCCTGCGCTTCGGCAAATCGATGGGCTGGGAAGACACCACCGTGACCTTCTCGCGCCCGGTGCGTTGGCTGGTGGCGCTGCACGGGGCCAGCGCTGTGCCGGTCGCATGGAAATTGCGCGAAGGCAATGAGATCGGCGTGGAGCGTTATCTCGATTCCGGGCGTGTGACCTATGGCCACCGTCGTCTCGCGCCTGGCGCAGTGGAAATCGCCGATGCGCGCGACTACGCACGTTTGTTGCGTGAACACTATGTGTTGGCCGACCGCGATGAGCGGATGGCCGCCCTGCGCGAACGCGTCCAGAAGGTCTGCGCGGAACTCGACCTGCACACGTCGGCGGAAGACGAAGACGTGATGGACGAGATCTGCGACATCACCGAATGGCCCGAGCCGATCCTCTGCGAAATCCCGGAAGAAGCCCTCGTGCTGCCCGAGGAAATCATCATCACGCCGATGAAAGTGCATCAGCGTTACATCCCATTGCGCACCCCCGACGGCAAGCTAAGCCGCAACTTCCTCGCGGTCGCGAACGGCGAGCACACCGAAGAAGGCCGCGCCATTATCCGCCAAGGCAACGAACGCGTCCTCAACGCGCGTCTGCGCGACGCCCGCTATTTCTGGGACACCGACACCAAACACTCGCTTGCGTTCTTCGCGGAAAAATTGACTACGGTGATGTTCCACCAAAAACTCGGCACGCTTGCCGACAAGGTCGCCCGCATCAAGAATCTGTATGCGGCGTTGAAGCCGTATCTCCCCAAGGTGAACGACGCCGAGATGGCACAGGCGATCGCGCTGATGAAGGCCGATCTTGCCACGCAAATGGTGTTCGAATTCTCCTCGCTCGAAGGCATCGTCGGCATGCTGTACGCCCGCAAGGAAGGGCTGCCTGAGCATATCGCGCGCGCGATCTTCGAGCATCGCCTGCCGCGCTACAGCGGCGACGCACTGCCCGGCGACAAGCTTGGCGCGGTGGCGGGTCTCCTCGATCGCCTCGACACGCTCGCGGGCTATTTCGGCATCGGCGTGCGCGTCAAGGGCACCAGCGATCCCTTCGGTCTCCGGCGAAACACCCTCGCCCTGCTTTCGCTCGTACAGGAAGAAGGGCTGGACCTCGACCTGGAAGACGCATTCCGG
>JAKJDA010000034.1:7950-13754 GCA_022706165.1 Candidatus Hydrogenedentota bacterium
CCCCTTCGGCCTGCGCCGCAACGCGCTGGCTGTCCTGTCCGTCATTCGCGAACACCACATCGACGCGGAATTGGACCTGCTAATCGGCACGGCCATCGAACAATACGGCGCGCTCGTCGCCGATCCCGCGCAGACCGCGTCGGACATCGCCACGTTTTTCATGGATCGCCTCAGCGCCATGACGCGCGACGAAGGCGTGGCGTACGACCGCGTCGCGGCAGCCTTGGCATCGCATGGACAACGCCCCTTGCGATTCCGCGCCTGCCTGGATGTCCTCACGGCGTTGGACGAGGAAAAGGTCCAAATGATCGCCGAGCAGGCAAAACGCCTCGTGCGCATCATCAGGGAAAAAACCGACCGCGTCGATCCCGCGCTCCTCGAAGATGCCGAAAAAGCCCTCTATGCCAAGTGCAGCGATCGTAGTCAGGCCCTCCAGCAATGGGTCGCGCGCCGAGAGTTCACGCAGGCCTTCGACGAACTCAACGTGTGGGCGCCGGTCATCGCGAAGTATTTTGAAGACGTCATGGTGAACGCCCAGGACGACACGCTGCGTCGCAATCGTCACTCGCTGCTCCAAATGACGCTCGATGCCATCCGAACCGTGGCCGACATGACCGCAATCGAAAAGCGCGAGGTATAGTCCGGTTTGCATTTTCGCATTGAGGGGTGAAAGACGGTGAGCCCGAAGAAGACTCGAAAGACCCAGCCGCCCACCCGTCAACGCCGGTGGCACGCCGCCGATGCGACCTTCAGCGGAGAGCGTCGCCGGGAACGCAGCATGCGCCCCGAGGAAGGCTTCGCCGAGGCCGCGCAGGCATGCTTCGGGACGAATATCCAAACGAACGGCGTGGTCGTCTCCCCGTACGGCGTGTTGGCTTTCGTGAAAATCGGCGCCGTAGAGCGGCTGTGCGGCGTTGACGACGCGCTGGTCGTGGGCAAGAATTCCGTATTGGCTCCCGGAGACGCCGTGCAGGTCGCGTTCGAAGGCGACAAGCCCTTCGTGCGCGGCGTTGCGACGCGCCGCACATGGCTGAGCCGGCTCGCCATAGGCCGCGTGCAAGAACAAGTCATTGCGGCCAACGTCGACGTCCTGCTCATCGTCACCGCCGCCGCGCAGCCCGCGTTCAAACGCGGACTCGTGGACCGATTTCTGATTGCCGCCCAGCATGGAGGCGTCGAGCCGGCGCTGTGCATCAACAAGATTGATCTCACCGGCGGCGTCATCCCCGAGGCCGCTCGAACTTACCAAGAAACCGGCTTGCCAGTCTATTTGACATCCTGCACGACCCGGGAAGGCGTTCCGGACCTATGGCGCAGTCTCCGCGGCAAACGGGCCGTATTCGCCGGTCACAGCGGCGTAGGAAAGTCATCGCTCATCAACGCCTACGCCCCCGAACTCGCAATCGCCACCCAGACCATCAGCAACAGCAACGAAAAAGGAAAACACACCACCACCCAATCCCGCATTTATTCCTTGCCGGGCGGCATCCAGGTCATCGACACGCCCGGCATCCGTCAACTGGGCCTTTGGGGCGTCTCCAAGGAAGAATTGCACCACTATTTCCCCGAGATGGAACGCTTAGCCGGAAACTGCCGCTTCCGGAATTGCTCCCATGTGCACGAACCCGGCTGCTCGGTTCTCGAAGCGCTGGAAAGCGGCGAGCTCTCTCGGTTACGCTATGCCTCGTATCTCCGGATACGAGAGAGCCTCGATCCTGTCCGGTGAACCTGCAACGACGCGGGCTTTCTCGGCAAGGGTTTGTGTATAATGGCGCTGGACGCTGGGATGCCATCATAAGGATTATCGCGCATGAGTAAGATTCTGCTTGTGGATGACGACGTGGATTTAGCCGAACTGGTCAAGACAAAGCTGGCCGCCGAAGGGCATCAGGTCATGACCATCCATTCGGGGGAAGGGGCGTTCGAGCTGGCAAAACAGGTCAAGCCCCATATCGCCCTGCTCGACATCATGCTTCCCGGCGTGACGGGATACCAGATTTGCCGTCGAATCCGTAAAGACCCGGAACTCTACCGCACCGCCATTCTTATTTTGACGGCTTTGGGCGAAGAGCCAGAAGTTCTCCACGGCCTTGAACAAGGCGCGGACGATTACCTGGCAAAGCCCTTCAAGCTCGACTATCTCATGGAAAAAATTCAGTCCTTGAACACCCTTTTGGAATCCATCGAGCGCCGGAATCCAGTGACCCAACTCCCCGGCACCGACGCCATCAAACGCGAAATCAATCATCGCCTGGCGCGCGGCATGGCGATCGCCGCGTGTTACATCGACGTCTGCAGCTTCAAAGGATACTGCGCCGTCTACAATCAACAGGGGCAACGGCATGTCTTGGAATTCATGGGCGCAATGCTCCGCCAACTTGCGCGCGATATGGGCATTTACGAAAGCTTCATTGCCCATCTTGGCGGTGAACATTTCGTGGTGCTGCTGAATCTGGAAGACTACGAACGGTACTGCGGCACACTGATGATGACGTTTGACCGAAACGTCCGCCAATTCTACTCCGAAAAGGAACTCGCCCAAGGGTACATCGTCGCCGTCGACAAACACGGCCGCGAAGTGCGATGCCCCTTGATGGCGCTCTCCATCGGCGTGGCGCATACGCAATACCGGCAATACAAAAGCGCCAAAAAAATGTTCGAAGTATTGGCCCAGACCCGCCAAAAGGCCCAGCCAGACGGCAAAAGCGTCATGTTTGTCGACCGGCGCCGTTCCGATCGGTAAGCGCCCCCATGGCCAGGCTTCTCCGCCTTCTCGCCGCGTTCTGTTGCATCGCAGGAGCGACGGCGTGCGCCCCAAGCGCGCCATCCGCGGAATTGACGGAACGCATCGCCCAGAGCCGCCCCCAGTGGCGGAACTACCAAGAAGACATCAAAGGTCAGATCGGCGCCGCATTGGCAGCGGAGTGGGAGGGGGCGCCCGTCGCCTTCCTGCAGGAAGACGCATCGCTGACTGTGCTGTTCGAAATATCCGGTCCCTGGAGCGCGCGCGATGCCGCCATGCCGGTCCTCATACGCGATCCCGCCGGACATGTGCTGCAAAACGAATCCGCCCGCCGTCAGGGAAACCGGGTGGCGTATGCGTTCTCCCTTCCAAGCGGAGCTTCCGGACCGCTGCCTTGGGTGGATGTACAATATCCTCACGGACAAAAAAGGCTGACAAACGCCCAGTAACCCACCCCCTCCAACGACTTTTCCGGCAGAACCAGGGCAGGCGCCTGGAGTGGAATGGTCGATGAAAACGCCCCTCGGTCAATTCCCCGCGAATGTTACGCTTCGTTCACATTTCCGCCATGGCCGTGTCACCTAAACAAGGTACCGTATAGATACCACGAGGGCAATGGAGCCCCTGGGACTCCAAAGGGAAAACCCTAAGAGTCAGCCAACCCAGGCAGCCCTGTTCCCTCGTGGTTGGTTGTGAAAAGGGCATACCGTCTAACCGGGGGGTGGCGCGGGCCCTCGACCTCCAGAAAGGTCGAGGGCCCGATTCGTATGCAGACGTAGAGACAGCCTATTCGGCGAAGTGAAGATAGCCGAAGCGATCCGGCTGATGGAACTCAAATTTCTCGCCGATGGAAGACCAGGAACCCCAGTGCGGATGGGAATTCTCGACGGCGCATTTGTTGAAGTTGGCGCGCCAGGTTTGCCCGGCGACCTTTCCGAGAGGGCCCATGTAGGCCTCGAACACTGCAAAGGGAATGAAATATTCGAGATGCCACGTACACGGATCGGCAATTTCGGGATCAACCCGACGCGGCATTGTGCCAAATAATCGCACGGTGCGGCCGATTTCCTCGGATACCCGCTCGTATTGCTCAAAAGCATCGTCCTTGCGGGTGGGATCGACAATGTACTGCAACAAAAGACTCCCGCCGCAATTCATCTCGAAATTCATGTAACCTTTTTCAGGCTTTGGTTTTACGAAAAACTCGACGCAAGCGTCCTTGTACACGTGGCTCTGGTATTCCGTGTGCGTGCAGCGGACGTACCGGTCCTCCACGCGGAAAATTCCGTAAATGCCATCGTCATCGTAAACCGATTTCGCGTGCACCACGGGGTGATGGTCGCTGCTGGCCGCATGGTAGTGCGTCACGGCGAGCGGCTCCACGCTCTTCCACGCCGGCCCGTCCCATTGGCCATCCAAGCCCGGCTTCGTCGGCGCCCGGCGAATCGTGTATTCAGGCAACTCTAGCGACATCAGCTTGCTCCCCTTTACTCCACTTCGAATTCGACCGCCATGATCTTGCCCTTGGGCACGGTCACGGAGACGTTGTTTTTGGTCACCTTCAGTTTATCGCCGCGTTCCTCGGCCAAGTTCACCAGGTAAGCGGCCTTGACTTCAAAGCCTGCGCTCAAGGTCGTTCGCACTTCCTTGCTCGTGGGATTGAAAAAACGCACGAGCAGCGTGTCGCGGTCTTCCATTTTTTTCACGGCGCTGAGGACAACGTTCGGCCCCTCTATGGACAGGAAGCCCCGGTCGGGTTCGAAACAGCCTTCCTGCTTGCCAAACTGGCAGGCGCGCATCGGGGCATTGAAAGCTAGCGCCGCGTCGTAAAGACGCGCCTCGGTCCACAGGCCTTCGTGCGGCATCAGCGCGTAGCGGAAGGTGAAAGAGCGCAACGACTGCGAGCTCTCATCGCCGGGATACTCCATCCACAAGCGGTTGTCACACGGAATGCGCATCCGCACGCCGCGCACCAGGCCCATCGCCATCGTCGTGTTGTCGTCGTGTTCGAGGACTTCATAGTCCTTCGCGGCATCCAACAACACGCCAAGTCCGTTACGCCCATCGCTGAGATCGAACCACAACTGGGCGGGATGACGCGCGAGTTCGTTGCCGCGCAGTTCGCCGTTGACGCTTGGTGTGATCGGGAATTCCGTCACCGAGAAACTGCCCTCGGCCCAGGTCTTCTTCGCGGCAAGCCCCGTCGGGAACGCGACCTTGACGTAATGGTCGCGCGCCGTGTTTTCAAGCGTCGTAACGACTTCGAGCGCGGGCGAACCCTTGCGCAACGTGACGGTCACCTTGATGGGCATGTCCACGCGCACGTCCGATCGCTTTTCCTTGGACCAATCGAACTCGGCGGGGATGCGCCACGTCATCTTGATGTCGAACACCACCGCCAACGGCCCGTTCACGCGCACCGCGACTTCCGCAGGCAGGCCAATGGTGTTGAGCATGGCATCGTCGCCGGGCGTCGCGGACATCCACATGTTGCCGATGTCGCCCTGGTCCATAAAGTAGTTGAGGCGCGTATAGGTGTGATTGGTGTCGTTGTCCGTCACATCCAACGTGCCGTCCGGGTTGATTTTGACGCGGATGAATTCGTTCTCGGCGCAATTCGGCCCGGCCAACATGTTCTCCGCAAGAATGCGCGGCGGATCCCAGTCCTCGTGCGGATAGGGGTACTCGTTCTTCTGCGACCACTTCAGCTTGAAGACCTTGTAGCCCAAGGCCGGGACGTCCTCGGCCATGAAATAAACGTGCACCTTCGTGCTATAGAACGGCATGTTGCGACTGCGCGGGTGATAGATGCCGGCGCGCGTCGATTTGCGTTCGGCTTCCTGCACGACGACCGCATGGCCGTCGAGGTCTTCGATGATGAGGTGGTTGAGCTTGACGGTCGCGGGCACGTCCACAAACGCCTCGATGACTTCACTGCGGTCGAAGGAACTCGGGTTATGCACCGCGAGGAAGTACTCGCAGTCCTCGATGCCGCTCGTGTCGATCTCCTTGGTGATGTTCTGCAAGCCGCGTCGGACCAGTCCTTGGCCGACGACATGCG
>JAKJDA010000350.1 GCA_022706165.1 Candidatus Hydrogenedentota bacterium
GCCGACATCCACCACGACATCGCTCTGCCGCGCCAGCGTCGATCGCGCATTCCCGGTCAGGGCAACGATCTTGACCTCCAACGCCTTGCAATACGGCAGCAGCGCCACGATTTCCTTCGTCTCCCCGCTGTTCGAAATGGCGATCACCACATCCGAGGCGGTGACCATGCCCAAATCGCCATGCAGCCCCTCGGTCGGATGCATGAAGTGCGCGGGAGAACCGGTGCTCGACAGGGTTCCGGCGATTTTCCGTCCCACCAACCCTGCCTTACCCATCCCCGTTACGATGATGCGCCCCTTGCAGGCATACAACGTTTGGACGGCTTCTTCCGTCGCCTGGCCAACGCGCTCAATCAAGCGGTCCAGGGCGTTCCGCTCGATATTCAACGCCTCGCGGAGGGCGGCTTGCGTATCCATACGGCATGATTCCCCGAAAACTCCCGCCCAACCCGAGCGGCAAAGACAGTGCATTGTAATATTCCGCGCCGCCTCTAGCAAGCGCGCCGACCCGAAGGGTGCAGGAATAGACAAGAGCCAAGACCCGCAAGCAATCCGCGTACGCGCCGTATCGGGCGGGGACAAAGCGCTCACTCGGAGGCGTCGTCTCCCGCACCTCCGCTCCCGTAATGCTTCTGGGCGCATTCGGGACAAATGCCGTGGCTGAACTGGGCATACGAACGGTCTTGTATATAGGACTCGATCTGCTGCCAATAGCCCCGGTCATCGCGCACTTTTTTGCACCAGGCGCAAATGGGCAACAGGCCGCTGAGTTGGCGCACCTCGGCCAGGGCGTGATGGAGCTCCGCGTTTTTGGCCAGCAAATCGTCATGCTGCCGCACGATTTGCTCCTGTTGTTTCTGGGCGGTCTGCTGATACGAACCCACCGTGATCGTCGTCAATGCGATGGCAATCGCCGCGATCAAAACGCACAGCAACAGATTCGTCAGCAACGCGCCATGAATGCGGCTCACTTCCCGATCCTCTGTTTGCTCCACCATGAGATACCACTTCAATTCCGGAATGAAACGCGAGTTCAGGTGAACCGTCTTTCCGTCGCGATAATAGTTCCGAAAACTCGCTTCGCTCGACAGCACATCGACGAATTTCGCGGAAAGCCCTTCTATATCCTTGATGTTGTCCACTCCTTGGGGAAAATCACGGGAATGCAGCATGACCTTTCCGGCGCGGTCAACGAAGTAGATGCTGCGATCGTACTTCTGGCCATAGTGCTCGACCAGCGTCATCACCTCCCCGGTCGTCAATCCAACCCCCGCCGCGCCTATATAATTGCCCGAATAATCAAAAACGCGGTGGTTGATGAAAATCGTCATGGCGTCCTTGTTCGCCAAATCCGGGTCCACATTGATCTCGTAATCCGGGGCCATTTCGCGCACCCGGAAATACCACCTGTCCCGATCGCTATGCTCCGACACCGTCTTCAAAATCCCGTCGGCGTAATAATAGTTCCGCGTCGCCTCCGAAACGAAAAAGGCGGTCACCGCGTCGTACTTTTCCTTGACCTCCTTCAGATACCTGGCGATCCGCTGCATGTCCTTCTCGCCCTCGAGCGCCCAATCGCGGAGAAACGTGTCGTTCGCCATCAGCGATGAGATGAAAATCGGCTTGAATAAATCGCGCTGAATCTCGGAGTAAACATTGTCGCTCGTGAGCGGAAGCGTCGTGACGTCAATCTGGGTGCGCACGGAAGACAACGCCACGAAATAACTTACGAGACTTGTGGCGAGAAATCCTGAAAACAACAGAACGCCAAGGGTGACCAGCAGGCGCGTCTTACGGCTCATTTTCTTCATATCCATATAGCGCCCAGTCTATCTTTTCTTCCATTTCGAACACAACTCGGCTAAGCTTGACGCCGCCTGCGACCGCAGAGATGGCGCAGCCAAACAGGCATGCGAGGAAAACGATGAACGGCGAAAAAATCTATCTGATCGACATGGATGGCGTGTTGGTGAGCGGCAACCGTCAGATTCCCGGCGCGGCGGAATTCATCGCGCGGCTGCGCGCACGTAACCGGAAATTTCTGGTGCTTACGAACAACCCCATCTACACCCCAGGCGATCTTGCCCACCGTCTCGGAACGATCGGCCTCGACATTTCCCCGGACCACATCTTCACCTCGGCCATGGCGACGGCGCATTTTCTGCATTCCCAAAAACCGTCCGGCACGGCGTTCGTCATCGGCGAGAGCGGATTGACCGAGGCCATCCACGAGGCGGGCTACGTCATCACCGATCGCAATCCGGATTACGTCGTGCTGGGCGAAACCCACACCTACAACATCGACCTATTGACGAAAGCGATCCGCTTCGTGTCGGCGGGCGCGCATTTCATCGCTACGAACCCCGACCCCTCCGGACCGAGCGAAAACGGCATCGTCCCCGCGTGCGGCGCCATGGCGGCCCTCATCGAAGCGGCCAGCGGCATGCACCCGTTTTTTGTGGGCAAGCCCAACCCCTTGATGATGCGAACGGCGCTCAGCCACATCGGCGCCCATTCCGAAACGGCGACCATGATCGGCGATCGCATGGATACCGACATCATCGCGGGAGTCGAAAGCGGCCTCGAAACCATCTTGGTGCTAAGCGGCGTCACCCTGCGCGAGGACGTCCGCCGGTTTCCGTACCAACCCACCCGCATCGCGGAATCGGTTGCCGAGATCGAGCCGTAGCGCTCGCGGAGGGACGGCAATGAAACTTCTATGCCCCTGCAGCACGCTCGATTTCGCCTTCGGGTATGGCTGCACCCCTGCGTGGTGGCAATTCTTCAAAGGCCTTTACGAACTGGGCCACGACGTGATCGCCGTTCCCTATCAGGGCCACGCGATCGCCTCGCCGTGGTGGCGCGTCTATTCCAATCCCTGCCGCCTCGAGGGCGAAGCCTTTTCCCTGGCCAAACGCGCGCTCGGCTCGAAAGCCCCCTCGACCGCCCGAGGCATCTCCGGCTACGCATCGAAGTCCCTCATCGAATCTTGGATTCGCCCGCGGTGGCAAGCGCACCTCGCGGACATTCTTGCGAAAGAGAAAAACGTCGACGCGGTAATCGTGTTCACGATCCCCGTCAACCACTTCCGCGGCATCGCCGATGAACTCCGCGCGCGTTTCAACACGCCCTTCTACTACTACGACGGCGACGTCCCCGCGAGCCTGCCGCAATTCGGAGGATTCGCGTCGGGGTTCAACATCTACGAGGGAGCGAATCTTTCCGAATACGATGGGGTCATCTGCAACAGCGAGGGCGGCGCGGACGATCTACGCCAGCTCGGCGCACGCAGCGTCACGACGATCCATTGGGGCGTCGATCCGGATATCTACGCGCCCTATCCGTGCGA
The DNA here is from genome assembly GCA_022706165.1 of Candidatus Hydrogenedentota bacterium. Taxonomy (GTDB): domain Bacteria; phylum Hydrogenedentota; class Hydrogenedentia; order Hydrogenedentales; family SLHB01; genus JAKJDA01. Next base: position 3,350 of record JAKJDA010000350.1, read on the forward strand.
ACCGGACCGAGACGTATTTTTCTACGGGTTTGGCGTCGAATACCGCACGGAATGGGTAAAGACAATGCTGACCGATCCAAGCCTCGCCATGACCGACGCGCGCTTCGCCTTTGGCGGACGGGGTTTTGACTGTGAACGGGGCAACGTCGCCATGGCGGG
>JAKJDA010000351.1 GCA_022706165.1 Candidatus Hydrogenedentota bacterium
TGCGAAGCCACCCGCCCGCGGCGGATGAAGTGGTGGATGGACGCCCGGTTCGGGATGTTCATTCACTGGGGTCTGTATTCGCAACTGGGGCGGCACGAGTGGGTCATGAACCGGGAGCGCATCCCGATCCCCGAGTACGAGAAGCTGGCGGCCAGTTGGAAGCCAAAGCCGTGTCCGGCGCGGGAATGGGCCAAGCTCGCCAAGAAAGCGGGCATGAAGTACATGGTCATGACAACCAAGCATCACGAAGGTTTTTGTCTGTGGAACAGCAAATTGACGGACTACAACGCCGCCGCACAAGGCCCCAAGCGCGATTTGGTCGCGGAATACGTCGATGCTTGCCGCGCGGAAGGACTGCGCGTGGGCTTCTATTATTCGCTGATGGATTGGCGCCACCCCGACGGGGCGCGTTGTGCGAAGGACGAGAAGGCGCGCCGGCGTTTTGTCGACTACACCCATGGCCTTGTGCAGGAACTCATGACCCGCTACGGCAAGATCGATATTCTGTGGTACGACGTGGCTTGGCCGTTGGACACGCCGGAGAAGTGGGAAAGCGCGAAGATGAACGCGATGGCGCGTTCGCTCCAGCCGGACATTCTCATCAACAACCGATCCTTGCTCGATGAGGATTTTGGCACCCCCGAGGAGAACATCGCCGCGGAAAAGGCCGGGCGCGCATGGGAAGCCTGCATGACTTTCAACGGCGCCTGGGGGTGGCAACCCGCGCCGCCGGAGGACTGGCACTCCACCCGCGCCGTGCTGCGCATGTTGCGCCAGTGCACCGGAGATGGCGGCAATCTTCTCCTGAATGTCGGCCCGCTGCCCGATGGCTCCCTGCCTGCCGAGGCCATCGAACGTCTGACCGCGACAGGAAAATGGTTGGCCGCGAACGGCGAGGCGGTGTACGGCGCCTGCGACCGCACGGAGGGCGCGCTCGAGGGCATGCTGACGGGGTTCTGGACGCTTAAGGGAAAGACTGCCTACTATTGGTGTTCGCGCTGGCCCGGGTCCGAACTGGCCATTGGCGGCATGCGCACCAGGCTCCTGAAGGCGTCGTTCCTGGCCGGCGGCAAGCCGATTTCGTTTATCCAGGAAAAGAACCGCATCATCCTCAAAGGCCTTCCGAGGACATGTCCCGACAAGGCGGCCGGAATCTGCGTGCTCAAACTCGAATTCGCCGCCAAGCCCAGGCAATCGCTCGGACCTGGCTACGTGACGCTCTAGGGCCTGACCGATTCATCCGTGACGCAGTCATGCGGAGATGGCGCCGCGTAGTGGCGTTCGGCTCCAAAAAACAGGCCGCGAACGATGGATACGCTGCTGTTTATCCGAAGACGGCGACATGTTACTCTGCTGCTGTTTTCATGGAGAGAAACGGATCAAGGCGCTTGCTGGCGCAGCGCGTGAGCCGCGGGCGATCGAGAGAGCGGATTCGGGGGAGTGTTCGTGAACGAAAACGCACATCCAGAAACAACGAGGGAAAGTCCGGCGTGCGAGGAAAGCACCGGCGACGAAAAGCTGGATCAACGGCTGTCTGAGCCGGTCCTCAAAGGCGATCGCGGCATCGACGTAGCCCAGGTGTGGATAGGCGCCTTCCTGATCGCGATGGCGGGCGCGATTGTTTATTCGACGGCGTGGGGCGTGTTGTTTATCGGAGAGGTGAGCGATGTTCTTCGCGACACCCCAGAGGCGCACCGCTTCACGTCTGCCTGGAACGCCGCCGCCGCGCTGGGCGTGTCGCGCCTGATCGCGCTGACCTTCGGCCTGAACTGGATCGTCACGCCCAACAACGCCGCAGGGTTCGCCGTTGTCAATGCGCTTGTCCACATTCTCAACGGCGTGTTGGTCTACCTTCTTGCTCGCCGCCTGCTGCGCGGCCAGACGCACGAGGCCATTGCGATGCTCGCCGGTCTGTTGTTCGTGCTCAACCCTATTGCGTCGCAGAGTGTCAACGCGATTCTGCCGCGAGGGACCGTTTTGGCCACGTTTTTTGTCTTGCTCAGTCTTCTTCTCTATGTGCATTCCGTGAACAACGGAAATGCGGCGTTGCGGCCGCTCGGATTCGTTCTATCGTTGTTGAGCTTTCTTTTGGCATGCGCCTGCACGAAAGCGGCCTGGGCGTTTCCCCTTCTGGCGGCGGTTGTAGACTGGGTCGTTTGGGGCAGGAACGGCCTGGGGTCGCGCGTGCGTCCACTTGTCGCCTATTGGGGCGTGTTGATCGCGGGCGTCGTGGCATGGCGGGCGTCCGGGCACGCATTTACCGCGGATATTTTCCGTTCCTACTGGGATGCGCCATCCAATGCGCTGGCGATTGTGAGAGATTTTCCGGGAACGGCATTGGCATTGTCGGACGAAGGCGCGCGGCAAAATGGGGCGTATTTTCCGTCTGCAGGCGCAGCGCTTGTGTTGCCGTGGGCGGTGCAGGCGTTGCCGAAGATTGCGGCGGTGCGGGTGGCGGCGGGACTTGCGGCCGTGGCGTTGTTGGGCGCGGCGGGTGTGGCGACGTTTCAGCACAATCAGCTGTGGCAAGACCCGATGGCGTTGTGGAGCGATACGCTGGACAAGCGCCCGGATTATGCCGTCGCGCACGAGCAGATCGGGTTGATGCTATTGGCAGAGGCGCGCCCGGCGGCGGAACAACTGGCGAATCAGCCAAATATCGATTTCGCAAAAGACGCCCGTCTTTCGACGCTGCGCGACGCCGAGTCGCATTTGCTCGATGCGGTCAAGGGCGGCGCACGCACGTCGCGGACGCTTTCTGCGTTGGGGACTGCGCAACGGTTGCTGGGCCAGTCCGAGGAAGCCATGGCGCATCAGGAAGACGCGTTGAGATCGGACGAGTCCAACCAAGACGCCGCCCTCGAATTGGCGCGGCTCCACCAGGTTCGCAGTCGCGCCCAGGGCCATCGCGATGATATCCATCGCGCCATGGATTACTACCGATACGCGACGTCCTTGGGCCCGATTTCGCGCGAGGCGTCCGGGATGTATGCGATCGCGCTTGTCGAAATAGGCGACTACGATGCCGCGCTGCCGTTGTTGAAACAGGCCATCGGCGATGCGAAGGACTCGCCCTACGCGCCGCTGTTGCAGCAGCTTTCCAAACGCGCGGAACAAGTGGCGTTGCTCGAGAAACGTTTCGCCGAATTTCAACACAAGGCGCCGACGCCCGAGGGAGCGTTTCTTCTCGCACAGATTCTCGCCATGCGGGGACGCTACATGCAGGCCGCCTTCACGCTGCAGGATTTCATGGAATTGGACCCGGCGAATCGAGCGGCGTGGGCGCTGCTGGGCTATGTTCGTGCGCGGATGAGGCAGGCGGAAAGTTTCCAGAAACAGTCGATCGACGCGCCTGCCGCCGCTGCGCCTGAATCGTGGACGCTTCTCGCGCGCCAATGCGCGGCGGAAGGCATGTGGCAGGAGGCGCAGGCGTATCTGGAGAGTCCGGGAGCCGTGGCGGCCGGCGTAGCACACCCCCTCGTCGTGTTGGGCGATGCGGCGG
>JAKJDA010000352.1:0-3222 GCA_022706165.1 Candidatus Hydrogenedentota bacterium
GTGAAGCCAGACCCCGTTTACGCCCGCGGCGGCCAGCCGCGCGAGGTAGCCGTCGGGATAGGGGTCCGCGCCTTCGACGAAGGGATCGCGGAACGCGCCGAAATACGAGAAGCAGAACCGGGTGGCGAAGAGGCTGTCCGGTTTGGCCGCGGTTTCGGGCGGGGGCGATTGCGTGAGTTCCTCGACAAACGCGAACAGGGGTTCGTCGAGCTGATGCAGGCCCTCGGGAAACGACGCGCGCGTGAGCCGGGCGATCTCGGCGGCGCGCGCGGTGGCCGCCTCCGTAGGCGGGGCGTAGCGCAAGGGATCCAGGCGCGGCTTATACTGGCCGAACCACCAGAACAGGCCATCGCCTTCGCGGAGGACATAGTCCATCTGCTCGGCCGTCCAGCCGAGCAGGGCGAGCAACTGGTCATACGGGAGGAGTTGCCAGTTGCGCCGCAGAATGGTGATGTGCGAGCGCCGCCACTGGTCCTCCGTGATGACGGGCGGGGCGCTCAGGCCCATGGTCTCGCCCAGGGCGCGCAGCTCCTCTGGTTGCGCCCCGATCGCGGCGGCCATGCGGTCGACGGGAACCAGCGTCCAGTTGCGCCAGACATAGGCGTGCAGCCGATCCGGGAAATGGAGCAGGGGAACGGGTTCCGGGGCCGACCCCATCGGAAGTTCCACCGCGTTCAGCAACAGCGTGCTCACGACGAGTCCAAGCATGGCGGCGAATCCTTGTGTGTGAGGTGATGCAGCATTTTCAGGACGCCAGAGGCGTTTGCGGGGGTATCGTAGTCGCGTTTTGAGGCAACGTCAATATGCGGGAGGTTTTTAGACAGGATTGACATGATTGACAGGATGTGTTGAACCATGACGGTATGTTCCGCCGCGTGTGCTCTTGTCGTGGCGTCAACACGTTTCGGCATCTCCCGGGATTGCCGGGCGGGCGCTCCGCGAGCCCAGGTGCGGCGCCCTCTTACCTTGGTGATCACGGCTAGTCTTTTGAGTGGCCGCACTCCGATGCGGCTGACTCGGATCCCGCGTAGTCACGGCTGGCGTCGTAGCCGTAACGAATCCACTGTGTGGTGGCCGATCGGAATCCTACGGATACATCGATGTGCTCGCTTTCGCCCGGCGTATGGTGGAAGACCCATATGCCATAGGTGGCGGGGTCCCCAAGAACGTGATCCGGCGCCCCCATGCGCCGTTCAACTTCTTCCGGGACCATTTCAGCGTCCAGGCGCCAGGCCTTCTCATACCCGGCGGCATACTGTGCGTGGTCCAGCAGAGTGAACGGGAGGGTCAAGGGTAGAAAGGGCAGGCTGATGAGAATAATCGGGCTCCACATCACTAATTCCGCCCGCTCAAGCTCCTTGTTTCGAGGCATGAAACCTTCTTTGAGAGCGGCAAAGTCGATGGTGGACGGAAGCTGCGGAGGTTCGAATGGCGCAAGCAGCGTGTCATAACCCATCACGTGCGGAAACGCATCGGTTGTTTGCGACAACCCCGACACCTTTTCCATCGCGCGCCCTTTTTCGAAAGCCTTGACGCTGAGCAATCGGCCGTCAGCCCAGAGAAAGTAGTACGGTACGCCGGTGTCCTCGGGCACAAATTTGCGGCAAAGGTACCGCTGGCCCCCCTCGATGAATGTGAATACGGGCTTGCCTTTTCGGCCCGCGGCTCGGCTGACCTCTTTGACGGACATCCCATCCTCGACGCGTTTCAGGCGCCCGGAAGTAGTTCGATCCGGTCGCGTCGTAGCGCAAGCCCCCAACGTCAGCAGAATACTCAGGGCCACGGCGAACCCGCAAAAGGCGCGTCCTGAACTTCGCGATTGGATGCCGGTCATGAAGTGAGTGACCATGAGCAGCTTCGACAATTTTCCCTTCGAAAGAAGACGGCCGCCCGTACTCGCCAGTATTCTCCACGAGGTCCTGTTTTCGCGCATGTCTGACCCCTTTGTAAGGGTATCGTAGTCGTGCGCGCTGGCGGAATCAACGACGCCGGAATGGGGCCTATAAGACCTATACGACCAATGCGCCCCATGGGCCTCTATGGACCGGTTTCGGGCTACTTTTTCTCCTCGGGCGGATAGACGATTTTGAGATGCAACTCGTCGAGTTGTCTGGGGGTGACCTCGCTGGGCGCGTTCATCATGAGGTCCTGGGCGCGCTGGTTGAGCGGGAACGCGATGACCTCGCGGATGTTGGGCTCATCGGCCAGGAGCATGACGATGCGGTCGAATCCAGGCGCGATGCCTCCGTGGGGCGGGGCGCCGTAGTGGAACGCACGCCACAGGGCGGGGAACTTCGCCTCGACGACCTCGCGAGGATAGCCGGCGATTTCGAAGGCCTTTATCATGATCTCGGGCTGGTGGTTTCGAATGGCGCCCGAGGAGAGTTCGACGCCGTTGCATACGATGTCGTACTGGTAGGCGAGGACATCGAGGGGATCGAGGGTTTCGAGCGCTTCCAGCCCGCCCTGGGGCATCGAGAAGGGATTGTGCGAGAAGTCGATCTTCTTCTCGTCTTCGTTCCATTCAAACATAGGGAAATCGACGATCCAGCAGAACGACACGAGGTTGGCGTCGATGAGGCCGAGCGCGTTGGCGAGATAGATGCGCACCTTGCCCATGAGGGCGTTGGTTTCCGCCCGCACGCCCGCGCCGAAAAAGAGGGCGTCGCCGTCTTGCGCGCCGGTTTTCGCGACGAGGGCCTGTTTCTCGGCGTCGCTGAGAAACTTGGCCACGGGGCCTTTCATTTCGCCGTCGCGCAGGGCGATCCAGGCGAGGCCTCTGGCGCCCTCCTGTTTGGCGAAGGCCTCGGCGTCGTCGAAGAATTTGCGCGGTTGGGCCGCGGCGCCCCGGGCGTTGATGACCTTGACCGCGCCGCCCTGATCCACCGCGCCCCGGAACACCTTGAATTCGCTCTGGGCGAAGAGGTCCGACACGTCAACCATCTTGAGGTCGTACCGGATGTCGGGCTTGTCGGTGCCGTAGAACTCCATGCATTCGCGGTAGGCAATGCGGGGGAAGACGTCGGCGACGATGGTCTTGCTGGACAGTTCGCGGAAAATGCGCACCATGAGGACTTCGAGTTCGGCGAAGAGGTCGTCCTGGGTGATGAACGACATCTCGATATCGATCTGATAGAATTCGCCGGGGCTCCGGTCCGCGCGGGAGTCTTCGTCGCGGAAACACGGGGCGATCTGGAAATACTTGTCAAACCCGGAGGCCAT
>JAKJDA010000352.1:3234-3485 GCA_022706165.1 Candidatus Hydrogenedentota bacterium
GGGTGTGGTATTCGATGAACCCGCGGTCCGTGAGGTGTTGACGGACCAGTTGGGCGGCCTTTGACCGGAGCAGGATGTTCTTGTGGATGCGTTCGCGGCGGAGGTCGAGGAACCGGTAGGTCAGGCGGGTCTCCTCGGGGTATTCCACCTCCTGGTTGACGGGGAACGGGACCTGGTCGGCCTGCGACTCGATGAGGAAGTCCGTGGCGACGACTTCGATTTCGCCGGTGGCCAGCTCGGCGTTGACGGTC
>JAKJDA010000353.1 GCA_022706165.1 Candidatus Hydrogenedentota bacterium
GGAACATGGAAGAATGCCATGCGTGGGACCGGTGCTTTGTCGCGTGCCACCAGTGTCTTCATCCATGCCTGCTGCTCCTGACCCATACTGTCCATCTTCGAGTTGAGACATACCAGTTGCCACGCCCGCGTGCCATTTGGACGCACGATATCGATCGTGTAATTACCGTCTCCTGCCGCGCCGCGGTAAAGCGAATTCCTGGCCGCAGCGAGTTCTTTGTGGGCGGCGGGATAGTCGGACACGCGGTCGTGGTTGCCCCAGACAAAAGCCCAAGGCACACCCAGTTTCTCGAACCTCGAGATGGCGTACCGCATATAGTGCACGCCCAGTTCATCCTCGTTTTCCGGCCAGACATCCCCGGTGACCATAAGCAGATCGGGCTTGGTCTGGGCGATCAGTATCTCCATCATCAGGTTCGTTTCCGCGCATCGCAGCTCCGGGCGAATCTTGCCTTCCTCCTCGTAGAATGCGTAGTGAAGGTCGGTGACTTGCAGAATGCGGAAAGAACCGCTTTCGGGCGCGGCGGTCGCGCACACATTTCCGTCGTCTTTCTCTGGGACGATAGTCACTCCAGCGGCATATGCGTGTTGTCCCGTTTGGAAGCAGGATAATGCGACCAGCGCCAAGCACAACGCTCCCCAGAAATGGACTTGTATTCGTTTTGACATATTTGCGTCTCCCGAAGTTAGCGGTCATCTTTCATCATGTTGTCTTTTCGTTACTCCGTGCGTCTGGAACAGTTTACGTTGTTAGGACGAAAATTGCCAGGAACCGGAAATCTTCGGCCCCCGGGAAGTAAGGGCCATCGTGGTTTTTTTACAAAATATGGGGCTGGGGCTGAAAAAAACACTTTCTATTGTGTTGTCAGCTTTGGTATACTAGAGCCCAACACAATATAGGCAACGTGTACTATGGGGTGGTATGCAGTGAATGGATTGAAGCGAAAGGTCCATTTTGTCGGTGTCGGCGGCATCGGGATGAGTGGTCTTGCCGAGATATTGTTGAATTTGGGTTATCAGGCGTCGGGTTCCGATCTCAAGGCTTCTCCGATCACGGAACGGCTGGCCTCGCTGGGGCTCGAGTTTCATGAGGGGCATGCCGCGTCCCATATCGGCGACGCGGGCATTGTTGTCATTTCGGCGGCCGTGCAGGAGGACAATGTGGAGGTCGTAGCGGCGAAGCGCCGGGGCACGCCGGTGATTCATCGCAGCGATTTGCTCGCGGATTTGATGCGCCTGAAACCGAACGCCGTGGCCGTCGGCGGCACGCATGGCAAGACGACTACGACCTCGCTCATCAGCGCCATTCTCGATCGCGCGAACATCGGCGCAACGAGCATCGTCGGCGGCATCCTGCATCGCAGCGGCACGAACGCGCGCTGGGGCACAGGGGATTATCTCGTCGCGGAAGCGGATGAGCACGACGGATCGTTCCTGCGTTTGCACCCGACTATCAGCGTCGTGACAAATATCGACGCAGAGCATCTCGAATATTACGGCACGCTCGACAAGATCAAGCGCGCCTTCACGGATTTTTGCAACGGCGTGCCCTTCTATGGCTATTCGATTGTCTGTTGGGACGACCCGAATGTGCGCGCGATCCTGGAGGATATCGAGAGCGTCTGCATCACGTACGGTCTTGGCGAGGGGGCGTCGTTGACCGCCGCGAACGTGGCGATGTGCGGGGTCGATGAAGACGCTACCGTGGCGGAACGGCTTTCAAAACTTGGGATGCAATTCGATGTCATTAGCCACGACGAGCGGTTGCAGGCCACCGGAAAACTCGGCGCTGTGCGCGTGCATGCCATCGGCGAGCACAACGTGCGCAACGCATTGGCGGCGTGCGCGGTGGGATTGTGTCTCGGCATGAAGTTCGGCCACATCGCCGAAGGCCTCAAGTTGTACGACGGCGTGCAGCGGCGGTTGCAAGTGCGCGGCACGCAACGCGGCGTTACGGTCATCGAAGACTACGCGCACCATCCGACCGAGATCGCGAGCACGCTCGAAGCGGTCCGGTGGGTCAAGCCGGGCCGCGTCATCGCGGTGTTTCAGCCGCACCTGTACAGCCGCACCAAATTTTTCAGCGACGAATTCGCGCAGGTGTTGAGCGGCGTTGACCGCGCGATCGTGACGGACATTTATCCCTCGCGCGAGGAGCCGATGCCGGGCGTGGACTCGGGCCTCATCGTTGATGCCGCGCACGCAAAAGGCGCGATGCACGTCGAACTCGTCAACGACATGAACAGCGTTCCCGCACTGCTGACTCCCTGTCTCCAAGACGGCGACGTGGCGCTCGTGTTGGGCGCCGGCAACATCAATCGCATCTGCGCGCCGTTGCTGGCCGAATTGCGGAGGGCTACATGACCACGCACACGTTTGCGGCGTCGCGGCATCGCGGGACGGGCCAGAAGCTGTTTCGGGCGTTTGCGAACACGATGACTTTTTTTCTGTTCGTAGCGTTTGTGGGCGGCGTGGCGTATGGGTTGTATCGTTTTGCGATTCAATCCCGCACGTTCAACGTCAGGACGGTCCACATCGAAGGGGCCTGTTTCTTACAGGAGGCAGACATCCTCGCTCAGTCCGGGATCACGTCGGACGACAATCTTCTGTTTTTGAACGTCTCCTCGGTGCGCGATCGGATGCTGGCGATTCCGTATGTTCGGACCTGTGAGGCGTTGCGCACTTTTCCCGACACGGTGACGATCCGCATCGTGGAGCGCGTTCCGAAAGCCACCCTCGTCGTCAATAACCGCAACTATGAAATCGATGAGGAGAGCGTGGTGCTGCGAGAGATTCCGTCGGGCGATCCCTGCCCTGAGCCTTTCATCACCAACGTTGGGGGGAGCCAGGCCGTCGAGCCGGGTCTGCGCCTGGAACAGCCCGAGATTGCGCAAGCGTTGAGCGCGTGGAAGGCCTTCCGCGCCGAACCCATCGCGCAGGAGATCACGCTTTCCGAGATTGCGGCGCTGCGCGTGAACGACATCCGGATGTATTTCAACGAACTGCCTTTCGAGGTCCGGTGGGGCCGCAAGGATTTCGAGAGTCAGGCGCGGCGGTTCGAGACGCTTTGGCGCGCCAAGGAAAAGTGGTTGCCGTGCGCGGAGTATCTTGATCTGCGTTTTGATAGGGATGTGGCATGTAAGTGATCGGCGAGGCTCCCCGGCGCGGCGCGCGCAGGGGAGCTTTCCGGTCGATATCGGCACTAACGACGGGCCGCTGCAGGCGGCGGCGCAAGCGGGAGGCGGAGTATATGGACAGGCACACGACTGGCGGCAGCAATGGGCAGGGCGCGCCGAGCGCGATCACGACGTTGAGCGCGCGAACGATGGGGCAGCGCGACGGCGCCACGGGTCAGCCTCCGATGGCGATTGGCATCGCCGAGGAGTTCAACTCCTTCGATCAGCGCGCGATCATCAAGGTGTGCGGCATTGGCGGCGGCGGCGGCAACGCCATCACGCGCATGATTGCGGCGGGACTGAAGGG
>JAKJDA010000354.1 GCA_022706165.1 Candidatus Hydrogenedentota bacterium
GGCGGGTGTTGCGCGACGCGGGTCTATTGAATCCCTGGAACGGCAAGGAGTCCAGGAAGGGTACGGGCTTCATCCAGCCGTTGTCGCCGCACGAACACTGGCACGTCGACGTCTCGTACATCAACATTTGCGGGACTTTTTACTACCTGTGCAGCGTGTTGGACGGCTGCAGCCGGTTCATCGTCCATTGGGATATCCGCGAGGCCATGACCGAGGCCGACATCGAGATCATCCTGGAGCGTGCCAAGGAAGCGTTCCCGCAGGCGCGTCCCCGCATCATCTCCGACAACGGCCCGCAGTTCATCGCCAAGGACTTCAAGGAGTACATCCGCATCAGCGGCATGACCCATGTCCGGACGTCCCCGTATTACCCGCAGAGCAACGGCAAGATCGAGCGCTGGCACAAGTCGCTGAAGACCGAATGCATCCGCCCGCAAACGCCGCTGTCGCTCGACGACGCCCGGCGCGTCGTGGGTCGCTACGTCGCGCGTTACAACGAGGTCCGGCTGCACAGCGCCATCGGATTCGTGACGCCCAAAGACAAACTCGAAGGCCGCGACCAGGCGATTTTTGCCGAGCGCGACCGCAAACTCGAAGCGGCCCGCGCCGAGCGAAAAGAGCGGCGCCAGGCTGCAAGAAAGGAGGCGTCGGCGCCCTACGCACAAACTGCTTGCGTATTACAGGCTGCTATGGCAAACTGACGTCACCGGGTGAAACGGAGGCCGGCTCTGCTGGCGAGCACCCGGTCAAGGGATAGCCTGATGCGGCTCATCAAAACGATGCGCCATAGAGTGGGGTGCACAATTGACGCCCCACTCCTCTTCACGCGCACATCGGATTGATAGACCGCTTATGCCTCAAAAAACGCGCAATTGAACCGGCGACTACGACTGACGATAGTCGCTTAGAAAAATCGGCGAGTGTCCAATTCCCGCTGAACCGGGACAGACAGGGATACATTGACTGATTATGGCTTTGGGGAGATAATCTGTCAAGAAAAAACGGCCATTCGGCCTTGCGAAAGGGCATTGATGCGGACATTGATGATCGGCGGGACGCGGTACCTGGGAAGGGCTATTGTGCAGGATCTTGTCCAGCACGGCTATGAGGTAACGGCGTTGCACCGGGGCAAGACTCTCGGAACGCTGCCGGATCGAGTCGAACGTTTGCAGGGGGACGCGCGGGATCGGAAGACGCTGGAGACGGTTCTGCGCGAGGGGCGTTATGATCTTGTCGTCGATACTATTCTGAACGCCGCGGATTTGGAGTGGTGTTTGCCCATGATGGCGCGGTACGCGGGGCAATTGGTCCATTGCGGATCGACTGGCGTATATGCGTCGGCAGACCGCCTGCCGACGCGCGAAGACGATCCTACGCCTTGTTCACTTGGTTTTGAGGAGAAGCGCGATCAAGACCATGCCTTGCTTTCGTTTCATCGGAAGACGGGATTCAGGGCGTGTTCGCTGCGAGTGAGCAACGTGATTGGGCCCGGCGACGTTCCGCTGGATATCTGGGGCGCCCGGAACGTCGCGTATTTTCAGCGTCTTGCGGACCACAAGGAGATATGGGTTCCAAACGATGGCCGCGCGTTGGTACAGCCGGTCCATGTACGCGATCTCGCCTGGGGCTTTCGCGCGGCCGCCGGCATCAAGCGGCTGCGGGACAGATCTACAATCTTTCCTCCGAGAGGGCCGTCACGCTTGACGCGTATGCGCGCATGGCGGGTGAGTTGCTCGGGTCGCGCTCCGAGTTTCGTCACGTGCCGATCGAAACGATATTGGCCACCGGCAAGGCGGATGAAGGGGGCGTTCGGTTTGTGTGCGAACACATGTGCATCGATAGCTCCAAGGCCCACAAGGACCTTGGGTACGCGCCGAAGATGGACGTTCGCGAATCGCTCCGAGAGACACTGGAGTGGATGACCGAGGGCGGACAGCTGCGGCCATAGCGCGGCAGCGGCGCAATAGCGGTAGGGGGGTGTTGGCGAAGACTTCAGTTGTGCGCTCAAGACGCGCACTTGAACTCAACTGGGGCGGCACAGCCCCCGACGTCCTTTACGATCATGGTTTATCTGTACGAGATGCGGATCAATTCGCCGCAGTACATCGTCTTTGCCGGTCTCATCGTCGCCGCCGTTCCAACGCTCCTGGTCTTCGTGCTCGCTCAGGGCGTCATCATGCGCGGGATCATTATCCCCGTCGAGAAGTAGTGGGCAGCGATTCGACTGGCGCGCAGAATAGCGTCGCGATGGGAGCGTCGTGCCCGCGAAACTATGTCAACTCAACAACGACCTTGTGACGTCCTTGCGGTTCAGAGACCCCCCGGCTATGCCGGGGGATACTTACACATCGCTTCGAACTGATAGCTGCCAGAGCCGATGCCGACAAGAAGGCCGTCTCTTTCGCGTTCGATCTTTTCGACATTGGATGCTTGAACCAGAGGAGAGCCGTCGAGCTTTACGGAGTCCTCGCTTGAAGTTGGAAGATGCACTGTCGCTGTGGTGTTGCAGGGAATGGTCACATCGAGCAAGAAACGTCCGTTGTCGTATTTCCATTCGGTGGCGATGACGCCGTAGCTGGAATGTAAAGTGGCCCTAGCGCTTGTGATGGCGCCTCCGGGACGCGGGTGAACACGGATGCGCTTGTAGCCTGGCGCTTCGAGATCGATGCCTGCAACGACCCGATACAACCATTCGCCGATGGCGCCGTAAGCGTAGTGATTGAACGAATTCATGTCGGGATTTTGAAACCCGTTTTCCGCGGTCCAGCCGTCCCAGCGTTCCCAGATGGTGGTCGCTCCATGGCACACGGCATAGCACCACGACGGAAACGTCGTATTCGCAAGAAGCCGGTAAGCTACGTCCAGCCGACCGTTTTCCGACAGTGCAAAGGGGATACACGAACAGCCCACGAAACCGGTCGAGAGGTGGCCGTTGCGCGCTTCGATGTCGGCTACGAGATGGTCCGCTGCTTTCGCTCTCAGTTCTTGTGGTAGCAGATCGAATTGCAGGGCCAGCACGTATGCGGTTTGGGTTCCGCCGGCGATCTTTCCGTCCTCGCCTACATACGTGCGAATGAATGCCGCTTTGATGTCCTCGAACCATTTCGCGTATTTCGTGGCGTCGTCGGCTTTGCCGATCGCGTCGGCCATTTCCGCCATCAGCCGGGCGTCGTAGGCGAAATACGCGGTCGCGATGAGGTCTTGAGGAGTGACGGCGTCAATCGACAGCCAGTCGCCGTAACTGCCGTTGAAACGCTCCGTGCGGATAAGGTCCTTGCTGCCGCCCAATTGGTAGTCCATCCAACGGGCCATCGCGTCGTAATGCCGCGCGACGATGCGCGTATCGCCATAGCACTGGTAGATCGTCCACGGCACAATGACGCCTGCGTCGCCCCAAGCGGGGGCGGCGTCATACGGCACGACCACGCGCGGGGCGACATCGGCAAAGCCGCCTTCAGACGATTGGCTGT
>JAKJDA010000355.1 GCA_022706165.1 Candidatus Hydrogenedentota bacterium
GTGGCCCAACGCACGCTGGAGATGGTTCAGGAAGCCATCGACACCGCCAAAGCGTCTCGCGCGGCGACGGAAATGGCCACGGAATCCGCGCGGCAGCGGTTCCAGCAGCTTGCCGAAAACGAGTTGCCGAGCAGCGTGGCTCCGTTTCCGTTGGCGGACGCCCGCAAACTCCCGGAAGAGGGCGCGGCGGCCGTGCCGCTGGATATGGCCGAGGCCATCGACGGCCCCACGGAGAGAAGCCGGCGAGACGAGCGCATCCGTGCGGCTTTGGAGCACGATCTCCCCGCGCCGGGATTTTCGTTTGCGGATTTCGTGCCCGGCAAGGCGAATCAATTTGTGTACGGGGTTTGCCGCGGGGTGTCGATCCGGCCTGGGCGGGAGTTCAATCCGCTGTTTTTGCATGGCGACACCGGGTTGGGCAAGACCCATTTGCTTCACGCGATTGCCGCGCAGATCCAGGAACGCGATCGCGACGCCCGGATAACGTATTTCTCGGCAAGCCGTTTTGCGCGCCGGGTCGAGCGGGCGGCGGCCGATGGGACGCTTGACGAACTTCGACACCGTCTGTGTATGACGGATTTGCTGATGGTCGACGATCTTCAATTCCTGGAAGGCCGTCCCGAGGCCCAAGAGGAATTTTTTCACGTGTTCAACGCGTTGGTCTGCGAGGACCGTCAAGTCATTGCCGCGGGCTATGGCCCGCCCGATCGGCTCCCGCAGCTTCCCGCGTGGCTGACGTCGCGGTTGGCGGGCGGAGTTGTGGCGGGGATTGAGCCGCCGGAGTGGGAAGCCCGGATGATCATCCTGGGTCAGACGGCCGGCGCCTGCCAAACGGCGGTTTCGCATGATGTTCTGGAGCTTGTCGCCCGGCGGGCTCCCAACGACGTGCGCAGGATGATTGGATCGTTGCGGAAAGTGATCGCTTTCGCTAAGCTGGTCAATCAGGAGATTACGCCGGACCTGGCGGGCGAGGTCTTGCGGCGACTGGGCATCGAGGAGGCGGCCTAGGGGACAAGCGGGTTCCGCGGGCGGAAGGCCTCTGCGAGCCGAAAACGATGACGAAGGAGAATGCCGTGCCCCCAAAAACTGGTAAACGCCGTTTGGGTGAAGTGCTCTTGGAGCAGGGATTGGTGAGCGTCACGCAACTCGAGGAGAGCATCGCCCTGCATCGTTCGACGGGGCAGAGCTTGGCGCATATCCTTGTCGAGAAACAATACGTCAGCGAAGAAGACCTCGTCGTGACGTTCAGCGAGCAGCTCGGCATTCCGCATATCCGCTTGTCGAATTACAACATCTCGAAGGATGTGATCAAGGAAGTGCCCGAATCGCTGGCGCGGCAGCATTTGATTCTGCCGGTGTCGATGACGGGCGACGTGCTGACCTTGGCGATGGCCGACCCGCTCAACATCATGGCCCTCGACGATCTGCGCATGCTGACCAGTTACGATATCGAGACGGTGGTGGCGGCGGAGTCCGAGTTGATGGAAGCCATCGACCGCAATTACGGCGGCAAACAGAGCGCGGAATTGTATGCGTCGCTGGTGGGGGATCAGGGGCAGAAGGCGGACAACCTCGAGATTGTCGAGGGACAGGAAGATATTGGCGACATCTCGGCGATGCAGGCCGAGGCCCAGGACGCGCCGGTGGTCCGCCTGGTCAATCTCATTCTGATGAACGCGCTCGAATCGCGGGCAAGCGACATCCACATCGAGCCGTATGAGAAAATCCTGCGCGTCCGATACCGCATCGACGGCGTGCTCGAAGAAACCAAGAATCCGCCCAAAAGCGTGCAATCGGCCTTGGTCTCGCGCCTCAAGATCATGAGTTCGCTCGACATTGCCGAACATCGCCTGCCGCAGGACGGGCGCTTCCGCATTCGCTTCAAGGGGCGCGAAATCGATTTCCGCATCTCGTTCTTGCCGTGTTATTACGGCGAAAAAGTCGTGATGCGCATCCTCGACAAGGGCAGCCTCACGCTCGATCTCGACAAGCTGGGCTTCGAGGAACAGCCCATGCAGGCCTTTCAGGACGCGTTGAAACTGCCGTTTGGCATGATCTTGTTGACGGGGCCCACGGGAAGCGGCAAGACGACGACCCTGTACAGCGCGCTGCATAAGCTCAACACGCCCAAGCACAACATCATCACCGTGGAGGACCCGGTCGAATACGAGCTGTTCGGCGTCAACCAGGTGCAAACCCAGGCGCAAATCGGCCTCACGTTCGCCGCAGGCCTTCGCAGCATTCTGCGACAGGACCCCGACATTGTCATGGTCGGCGAAATTCGCGACGAAGAAACCGCCGATATCGCGGTCAAGGCGGCGTTGACGGGACACCTCGTGTTCAGCACGCTCCATACGAATGACGCCGCCAGCGTGTTCACTCGTTTGACGGACATGGGGCTTGAGCCGTTCCTGGTCCAGTCGTCGGTGGCGTTGGCCGCCGCGCAGCGCTTGATGCGCCGCGTATGTCCCGACTGCAAGGAAAACATCCGCGTGCCCGAATCCGTTCTGGAGCGCATTCAATACGTGCACGATCCCAAAAATCCGCCGCCCTCCTTCGTGCGGGGCCGCGGCTGCGGCAAGTGCAAGGACACCGGATACCGGGGGCGGTTGGCGGTCATCGAAGCGATGCCGAACTACCCTGAATTGGAAGAGTTGATCATGGGGCGGGCTCCGTCGACGCAGATCAAAAAAGCGGCCATGCAATGCGGCATGCGCACCCTGCGCCAGAACGCGTTGGCCAAAGCCGCCCAAGGGATGACCACCATCGAGGAAGTGCTTCGCGTAACGGCCACGGACTGATCCGGCGAACGGGGCGCGAGCCATCACGGCATCAAGAGGGCAGGCATGAGCAGCGGCGCGGAAATCAAGATCAGCATCAAAGAACTTCTGACCAAAATGATCGAACTCGGGGCCAGCGATCTTCACCTGGTGGTGGGCGCGCCGCCTGTTCTGCGCATCCACGGGGGGCTGGAGTATCTGGAGGGATATCCGTCGCTCAAGCCGGACATGTCGCAAGAACTCATTTACAGCGTGATGAGCGACGAGCAGATCGCCGTGTTCGAAAGCGAGCGCGAATGCGATCTTTCGTTTGGGGTGGACGGGTTGAGCCGGTTCCGCCTGAACGTGTACCGGGATCGGGGGTCGGTCGCGGCGGCGTTTCGCGCGATTCCCTTCGACATCCGATCGTTCGATGAGCTAGGGCTTCCGCGCGTCGTGGCGGATTTCGCCTATCGCCCGTTGGGGCTGGTGCTGGTGTGCGGCCCGACGGGCAGCGGCAAGTCGACCACGCTCGCCGCCATCATCGATCGCATCAACCGCGAGCGAAACGTTCATATCATCACCATCGAGGATCCGATCGAGTACCTGCACC
This sequence comes from Candidatus Hydrogenedentota bacterium, assembly GCA_022706165.1. Lineage (GTDB taxonomy): Bacteria > Hydrogenedentota > Hydrogenedentia > Hydrogenedentales > SLHB01 > JAKJDA01. Next base: position 3,373 of record JAKJDA010000355.1, read on the forward strand.
GCCATCAGCGGTCCATCATCAACCAACGCGAGATCAACGCGGACACCAACTCTTTTTCCGCCGCGCTCAAGCATGTGCTGCG
>JAKJDA010000356.1:0-254 GCA_022706165.1 Candidatus Hydrogenedentota bacterium
TCATCGCCTAGCTGACTGTACCAGAACGCCCCCGCGTTCCGGGCAGGCGTAAGCGGGGCCACGAGTGCGCTCCAATGCGCCGCGAGCGGGGGACGCCGGTCGCTCTGTGCCGACGCGATGTAGTCCTTCGCCGTCATCTGGGCCGCAGGAACGCCGACCCCGTTGCCAGATGGCCCCTTCATGCCCCACGTCACAGACTCGGGAAAGCAAGCCGGGAGGGCGGGGGGATTCCTATCGACATCGAAATACGGCGG
>JAKJDA010000356.1:344-3449 GCA_022706165.1 Candidatus Hydrogenedentota bacterium
CCGCCGAATACTCATTGAGAACATACAGATCGCAGCGGTCCACCAAAAACGTATGCGCTGAACCGGCGACTTCAACCGTCGCCTTTTCCACGTCGTTCCGCGCATACCGCTGCAACGGAGTGTCTTTGGGCGACTTCGCGTAGAAAAGGTCCTGAATGAAGGGATGGAAATAGACAAACTCACTGTAGCGACTCGGGGGCCACGTGCGTTCCTGGTTGCCTCTGTGGATGGGATCAAGACCGTCCGCCATCCGGTGCCAAGGCCCCGCGCCATTCTGCGTGATGAATCGGCCGAACGCCTCCTCATCCCCCGCGACGTGCCTTTTCTCCGTGCCCGCATGGATATACAGCGGCCACAACAGAACCATACGTAACGTCCGAACCGTGATATCGGTCGACGACATCGCGGACGAAACACTGTCATGCGGCGTGTCCCGATGACCTTCAGCAATCATACAAGGGCCTCCTTCTAACGAAAACAGACTTCCCCCGGACGCAGGAATGTACGTCGTCCCCCCTTGTTAGCGCAGGTACTCTACTTCTTTCCTGTAGCGGGCCGCAACCCCAGGGCCATCGTATTACAAAATTTGATGGCCATGGGAATTTTCCTGAGGTGGTCGTTGCCCCAACCGGCGATTTTTCGTTTTGCTCTGATGCTGGCATTTTTTGTGGTGTTATCTTTGAGGGCGTCGAGCGTGAGTCTTCGGATCGCGGCGGGATTTTCCGCCGCATAGCCGATGCGTAGGGTGGCATCGGTATTCGTAACAGGATAAGGCAGACGCCTATACCGCCCCGACGCGCAACCGGCCGCAGCCGTGGGCGGTGGATTGGCCGAGGGCGGTGAGTTCAGCGGCGGCGAGGATGCGGCCGAGTTCGGGTGGGCCTTCTGCCTCGAAACGGCCGAGGTAGCCGCCGGTGTCGCGACCACGCCAGGTCTGCGCGACGCGCGTCAACTGCGCCTGCGTGATCGCCGACGCGTCGAGGATGTCCTTGATGCGCGCCTCCAGCCCGGCGTCAATCGGCGCGGCATCGCCATACGCCACCGCCAACCCGCAGTCCCGGTCGAGGCTGAGCGGATTCAACAACCGCCGTACCGCGCCCCACACCACCGCATGCAACACGCATTGCCGCGCGTCCGGGTCGAGCAATGCGACCGGGCCCATCCGCTCGGATAGCTCCGTGTTCCACATCTTCAGGCGCGTCGGCGTGAGGAATTCGACGGACCACGCGTTGTGGCCCAAGGGGGGAGAATCGGCGGCCCACGGCACGGGGCACGCGGCAACTTCGTCGATGTTCAGTTGGTAGGGAATGCCGTTGAAGCCGTGTCGTTCGCGGGATTTGATCGCTTCGACGCAGGGGACGATCCACCGTTGGCCACGGCCATAGAACCGGACGCGCGCGCGGACGCAGTCCCCGCCGCCGCCCGTCGCCCGGCAATCGATCAGGAACGGACGCGGCACGCGCACGTCCCCGTCGAGCGACTGCTTGAACGCCTCCGCGAACGCCGGGTCCTCCGGCCCGCCCAGGCCATGCCCCAACAACCCCCGCAACACCGCGATGGGCTGCTCCGGCAACTGCGGCTCCCAACGCGCCAACGACAACGTCAGCCGCGCCTCCGCTACAGGTAAATCAACGTCAAACAATGCCGTGCTCCCCGGCGATTTCTTCATCCACTTCTTTGTAGACAGAATGGACCGACCGGCTCCGAATGGCATATGCGTAGGTTAGGCTATGTACATTCGGAACCAACCGTAGCCCAGAGCTACATACGAAAGGAGCCGGTCATGTCCATGAATGAGAGTATCGCATGTGTGGGTCTCGATGCACACAAGGCCAACATCAATGTGGCCGTCATTGTGCCAGGTTCTAAAGAGATCGCTTTCGAGTGTCAGATTGCCCATGAGCCGGGGGCGCTCAAGCGGCTGGCCGGCAAACTCAAGGAGCTGTCGAAGGGCGGCTTGGTGGCCGCGTATGAGGCGGGGCCGTGCGGCTATGCGCTCCAACGTCGCCTGAAATCGCTGGGCATCGAATGCCAAGTGGTCGCGCCCTCGTTAATTCCGGTCAAGCCGGGCGACCGAGTGAAAACGGATCGTCGCGATGCACGCAAATTGGCCCAGATGCTCCAGGCCGGGATGCTCACCGAAGTCCACCCGCCCACGCCCGAACAGGAAGCCGTGCGCGATCTGACCCGAGCGCGCGAGGACGCCAAGCAAGACCAGATGCGGGCGCGCCACCGTCTTAGTAAAATGCTGTTGCGCTATGGATTGACCTACACGAAGACGAAGAATTGGACGAAGAGTCATCACGCATGGATGCGCGCGCTACGCTTTGATCACCCCGCGGCCCAACATACCTTCGAGATGTACTTGTTGGCTCTCGAACAGGCCGAAGAACGTCTCGCGATGCTCACCGAACGCGTTGCCGACGTCGCCGCCAGCGAACCCTATGTCCGGCATGTGGGCTGGCTACGGTGTCTGCGCGGCGTCGACACGGTGACAGCCATGACGATCCTGGCCGAACTCCACGACACGCGCCGTTTCACCTCGGCGCCCGAACTGATGGCCTATCTCGGCCTAACCCCCAGCGAACACTCCAGCGGTTCGCGTACGCGCCATGGCAGCATTACCAAGACCGGCAACACCCACGTGCGCCGCGTACTCATCGAGACCGCGTGGAACTACCGTCACCGGCCCGCCGTCAGCCTCGAGTTGGCCAAACGGCGCGCCGGACAGCCCCCAGCGGTCGTAGCCATCGCCGACAAGGCCCAGGCGCGATTGCACCGGCGTTACTTCAAACTCAAGGAAGGCTACAACAAACCCCACAACAAAGTGACCACGGCCATCGCCCGCGAACTCACCGGGTTTATCTGGGCCGTGCTCAACCACACACAGGCGACGTAAGGCGCGTATTGGGCGCACGCAACAAGACGGATCGAACAAGGCAGACCGAACAAGGCGGATGAGAACGAATACTACCAGGGGAATGCGCGAAGGCGCTATGCGATACAAGGCCATTGGCCTTGGAACTCGCGATTGTAGACGGCGCTTCAACCCGACGGAGAACTGTCATGCGGCACTGCGTCCTCAACAGGAAGTAACCCGCGAAT
>JAKJDA010000357.1 GCA_022706165.1 Candidatus Hydrogenedentota bacterium
TGACGTTGACGACCCAGTTGGGAATCACGATCGCGGCGCCGATTGTCGCGGGCGTGATCGGGGGATCGTACGTGGACGAATGGCTGGGCGCCCAGGGCATATGCGCCGCGCTCTTTGCATTCGTGGGCGTCGCCGCCGGGGGGTATGGGGCATTCCGGCTTCTCATGGGGGAATTGCGGTGGAAACCCTAAAACGTTTTGAACGCATGACCCTTCTCTTTTCATTGGCGCTAACCCTTGCCGTTTCGGGAGGGGGCTATGTTTATTCGGCGCCTCTCGGCAAGGGCTTGTTGTTGGGCGGCGTGGCGGGAATGCTGGTATTCTGCCTGCACGCGCGCGCGATGAAGCGACTTGCAGACGCGCCGGTCAAAGGAGTATTATCCGCGCCGTCTGCGTGGACTTGGATGGGATGGGCCGTATATGCGGCGGTCCTGATCAAGGCGCATGGAGCGGATCCCGACCGCTTGCACGCTTTTTGGGGGGCGGCGGGGGGACTGATGTTCGTGCGCATCGCGGCGGTCTTCCTTGGCGTGACAGGATTGGACCTAAGGGCGGAAGGAGCGGAAGGAGCGGATGGAAGGAATCGGTGAGCGGCTGATCATCCATTACGTGCCATTCACGGACCTCTCTATTTCAGGCGGCCTGAATATTCTAACGGTCCTGAATACGCTCTTCGTGATGGCCCTTCTCTTGGCGTTTCTCTGGTGGGCGGTGCGGCGTTTCGCGGAAGTTCCCGGGCGCGCCCAATCGCTGGTGGAACTCTACCTGGGCGCTTTCGATTCGCTGGTGAGTTCCACCCTGGAATTGGAGACCCAGGAGAAGAACCGCCATTACCTTCCCTTGATCGCTACGTTGTTCCTGTTCATCTGCCTGTCGAACGCGATCGTGCTGCTGCCCGTGCCTCACATCGAGGAGCCAACCGCCGATTTGAACGTGACCTTGGGGCTCGGATGCATCAGCGTGGGATATTCGCTGTACTGTGCGGTGAAGGCCCGGGGGCCGCTGGGCTATCTTGAAGAGCTGTGCGGCCCGTTGTGGCACGATTTCAAGCTTTCCGCCATCTTCTTCATGCCCTTGAAAATCATTGAGGAGGCCGCCCGGCTGGTCTCGATCTCGTTCCGTCTGTTCGGCAACATCGTGGGCGCTTCCACCATCATCGTGGTTGCATCGACGTTGACGTATTACGTCGGGGTGCCGCTCGTTCTGTACGCGTTCCTCTTGGTCTTCGAGGCGGTCGTGCAGGCGTTCGTGTTCTCGATTTTGACCTTGATGTACATCAACTCCGCCATCAAACATTAGGGGCAGGGAAAAAACGATCGAACCGCGGGCGGCGACCATCGGCATGGTTCGATAACGGAAAAGGAAAGGAATTCGCGAGATGGATGCAGGCAGTTTGTTGACAGCGCTACAAACGGTTATGGGCCAGACGGCCGAAGAAACGGCCAAGGCTTCGGCCGGCATGGACCTCAAAAGCGCGGCGGCTTTCCTGGGCGCAGGGCTGTCGATGCTCGGCGCGGCCGGCGCCGGCTTGAGCATGGGATACGCCGCGGGCAAGGCGGCCGAGGGCGTCGCTCGCAATCCCCAAGCCTTGGGCGCGGTGACCCGCGTCATGCTGATCGGCCAGGCCGTGGCCGAATCGACCGCTATTTACGCGCTGGTGATCGCGCTGCTGTTGCTGTTCGTCAAAATCTAATTGCTCCATGCGCCGCCCGAGAAGGCGGCAGGGACCGCGCGGCGACGGGAAACATCCCGTGCGCGCATGACCGGAAACGCGACAAGAACGCCATGGTTTCGCTGAACGTCACATTGTTCGTCGAGATAGTGCTGTTCCTGCTCTTTTTATGGGTGGTGAACAGGACGGTGTTTCGTCCTTTGTTGCGGGTGATGGACCAACGCAGCGTCAAGGTGGCGGCGTTGCGCGCCAGCGCGGAAGCCAGCCGGGCCGAGGCCGAACGCATGCAGGCCCTGTACATCGAGCATCTGACGAAGGCCAACCAGGCGGCCGCCGAACGGTTGCGCGCCGCGCGCCTCAACGCGTACCGCGAAAATCGTCTGAGTCTGGACGAGTTGCGCGAGCAGGCCGAGGCGGAGTTGGCGGGACACCGCGAAAAACTGGCCGAGCGCCTTGACGCCGAGCGTGAAACGTACGCCGCCATCGTGCCCCGGCTGCTTCAGGAGATGGACCGGCAAGTCCGCATGGACGGAAGCCTGTTATGAACGCGAAAACGAAAAAACTGCTCCTGATATTCACGTGCGTCTATGTGGCGGCCACGGCGTGCGGCATGGCGATCTTCCGTTCGCCCGGCTTGTCCGCCGCGTACGCGGCGAAATACGGCACGGAACACGCGCGCTATCTGGGCATCCTCAAGAACGAAGCATACCGGCTGCACGAAGAACGTCCGGCGCTGCATCCCCTCACCCCCGAATTGCGCGAGCAGGCCGCCTTTGTCGAGGCATACGAGGCCCGTCCCGCATACCAGGCGGAGCGCCGCCGCATCGCCGGCTACACCTGGTATTTCCGGGGATTCAACTCGATTTTCTTCATCGCGCTGGCGGTGACGTTCGCGCGCCGTCCCATGCGCGATTTCCTCGACGGCCGCATTGCGGGCATTCGCGACGGATTTGCGGCCGCCGAGCAGGAGGCGGACGAAGGCGCGCGGCTGCAAGCGGACGCCCAGGCGGAACTCGATCGCTGGCCGGACGTGGAACGATGCATCCGTCACAGGGCGGACGACGTCTTGGACGAAGAACTTGCGGCGATCCGCGAGGAATACAAGAACTCCAAGCTGCAGCTCCAGAAGACCGCCGCGGACCGTATCAGCGCTGAATACCTGCGGGTGGCGCGAACGCTTCAGGAGGAACTGGTCACGCGGGCGCTTGATGAACTCAAGGAGCGGTATCGGAACGAATCCAGCGAGGAACGCCAGGGCCGCAACGTGGATCAATTCGTCCGCTTGATGGATACGCTTTCATGAACGGATCGCTGCTGGCGCACCGCTACGCGCACGCTCTGGGCAAGGCGATCGACGGCGCCCCTGCGCTGGAGAAAGCCTCCGGAACGCTCAACGCGATCGCGGCGTTGTACGAAAGCGACGAGACCTTCCGTCATTTTCTGCTTAACCCGTCCATCGATGCGCCGATGCGTCTGCGCGTCGCCGATCACGCGTTGACGGGCTTCGGCGCCCCGGACACCGTCGCCCGGCTCGTCCGTTTGCTGCTGGAGCGCAACCGCATTGCGCTGCTGCCGGACATCGCCCGGCACATGGAAGCGCACACGGCCGAATGGCTTCGCCGCGCCGTCGTCACCGTCGTGACGGCCGCGCCGTTGACCGAGGAGTCCGGGCGCCGCATCGTTGCGTCGCTGGAGCGCTTCAGCGGCAAAACCGTGCTCATGAAGACGAAAGTGGACCCCGATATCATTGGCGGGCTCGTGGTGTACATG
>JAKJDA010000358.1 GCA_022706165.1 Candidatus Hydrogenedentota bacterium
GTTTCGCGATCATCACGGTCGGCCTGCCCGCCATGTATCCCATCGCCACGATGGACGCATCGGGCGTGGGCAGGGCCTTTGTGCAGGTTAGCGACGCCGTGGGATACGGCGCGCCGCGCGCCGCCATTGAGGAGGCGCAGCAGAAAAGCGTCGAAGATACGATGAAAGCCGAGACGTCTTCGATGAGCGCACAGGCTCCGGTTCCGGCGCGGGGAGGCGGCGATCCCTACAACAATCTCGGCAAGGTGCTTCTGGGCGTGGCGTTGTTCTTTTGTTGCGGATTGGGGCAGGGGATCATGTTTGCGATCTTGACGCCGTTGCAGGGCGAGATGATCGATCTCGACGAGATCAAGACCGGTCAGCGCCGCGAAGGGGTTTTCAATAGTTTGACCGACGTCGCCTGGAAGGTGTCGGCGGCGCTTGCCGTGTGTGTGCCGAACGTTTCGATGTATTTCTGGGGCAATTCGGTGGACCGTCCGTATGGCGTGTTTGCGGTGGGGCCGATTGCGGGCGTGTTCGGCGTGTTGGGTTTGATTGTGGTCTATTATTACCCTGTATTTCGCTTACGTCGCGAGGAGGGGGACGATTTTCCGGCAAATGCCGGGAATGAGACGGCGCTCGAAACCGAACCAGCCCCATAGGGCAGGGCGCTTGGGGACGCTTCCGGAAATGCGGGGCGAAATGGAGAGATTCCGGTTTCCGAGGCAGGCGCCGCCGTCGAAATCGAGTCGGCGGATTGACTTGCTGATGGGAAGGTGGTAGAGTTCCTGTTCCCCAGAGTGATGGGGCGATGGGCCGCCGGCGAGGCGGCGAGAGGATGATTTTGTTTTGCCCGCGCTAGACGGGAAACTAGCGGTGTCCTGTACTCGCAATCCGCTTTAGCGAGGTCGAATTCCCACCCGAGGGCGTCTTGCCCTTCAGTCAGGTGCGGGGCGCGTGGCGTTGACGGTTGGGTCCTACTCAACGGGATGCCGCCAAACCCGGTCAGGTCCGGAAGGAAGCAGCCGTAGGCGGTTTTTCCCGTGTGCTGTAGGAGCGCCTGGCCCGAGCCAACGGCCCCGAGGCCGTCCTGGACAAGCGTTCGACGGTGGGTGCGCGGGTTTTTTCGTTTTTGGGGCCGCGACAGCCCCAACCGAGGAAGCGATGGCAGGCGAACAGTATCTCGTTCTGGCGCGGAAATGGCGTCCTCAGACCTTCGAGGACGTGGTTGGCCAGGAGCACATCACGCGGACGCTTCAGAATGCCATTGCGTCGGGTCGCGTGGGGCATGCCTTTCTATTCATCGGTTCTCGAGGCATCGGCAAGACCACCACGGCGCGCATCCTGGCGCGCGCGTTGAACTGCCAAGCCGCCGAGGGGCCCACGGCTTCGCCGTGCGGCGCGTGCGACAATTGCCGCTCCATTGCGGCGGGCAACAACATCGATGTGATCGAGATTGACGGCGCTTCGAACAATGGCGTCGACGATGTCCGCCAGATCCGCGAAAACATCCGGCTCGTTCCATCGCGATCGCGCTTCAAGGTATACGTCATTGACGAAGTTCATATGTTGAGCACGAGCGCATTCAACGCGTTGCTCAAGACCCTCGAAGAGCCGCCCGAACACGCCGTGTTCATTCTGGCAACGACGGAGGCTGCGAAAATCCCCGCGACGATCATCTCGCGTTGCCAGCGGTACGATTTCCGGCGCATCAAGTTGGCGGACATTGTCGCGTTGCTCCGGCGGATTGTGGAGGCGGAGGGCGTGGCGTGCCGGGATGAGGCGTTGTACGCGATTGCTCGCGCGGCGGACGGCGGCGCGCGGGACGCACAGAGCATTTTGGAACAGGTTATCTCGTATTGCGGCAAGGAGATCGCCTTTCAAGACGTGTTTGACGTGTTGGGGCTTGTGGATTGGCAGGCATTGCACGGGTTGTGCGATGCGATGCTTGCAAAAGACACGGGGGCGTTGCTCACGTTGGTTGATGACGTGACGGCGAACGGCAAGGATCTCGCCCAGTTTGTGCAAAACGTCTTGCAGTATTTCCGCAATTTGCTGGTGTGCAAGACCGCCGATGCGAAAAAACTCTTGTCGCTGCCCGATGAGGAACTTGTCGCGTTGCAGGCGCGCGCCGAGAAATTTTCGTTGATGGAGCTCATCCGGCTGGTCGAACAGTTTGCGGAATTGTCCAAGGATTTCGATTCGCAGTTGGCGCAGCGGATTGCGCTCGAAGCGGCGCTGGTGCGCATGTCGCGCGTCGCGGCGGAAGTTTCGTTGGACACGGTGTTGGAGAAGTTGATGTTGCTTGGCGCGGGCGGCGTGGGCCAGGGGATCGCCGCCTCCTCTCCCGGGCCGCCAAGCGCCCCGATGCGTTCCGTGCCCGCGTCGGCGCCCGGCAAGGCGGATTGTCCCCGCGAGGGCATGCCCCCTGCGGAAGGCAATCTGGCGCGCAAAACCGTCATTCCCGAAAGTGCGCCGGTTCCACGGCAGATTGAACTAACCGAAAACAACCTTCGGCAAGAGTGGCAGGCCATTGCGCGGCGGGTTGGCGGCGAGAAGATGAATCTTGGCATCTGGCTGGGGCAGGCGGCTCCGGTGGGGATTGAGGGCGATGTGGTTGTGTTGCAGTACGCAGCGCACCAGACGCTTGCTCGCGCCCATGTGGAAAAGGCGGAGAATCGCGCAATCCTCGAACGGATTTTGTCGGAGATCGCCTCCAATGTTCGAACGTATCGCGTGGCGATGGCGCGCGAAGTTTCGCCGGCGCCGGACTCGGGCGAGGGGACGGCGGTTTCCGGTCCGATGGCCCCCCGGGTGACGCCGGAGGATGTGCGCGCGGCGATGAGCGATGTTCGGGTGGCGAAGGTGGTGGATGTGTTCAAAGGCGTGATTGTTGACGTGAAGCGCTCGGGTTCTCCAGAATCGTGATGGCTTTTCTGTTCGTGTGGGGCGATCGGGCGCATGTAGGCGGAATTTCGTGACGGATCGATGCACAAGGACGCGAGTTCCATGAAAAAGTATGGGTGTGTGGCTCTGGTATGGACGCTATGGATGTCGGTTGGGGCGGCGGCCCAGGATGTCGCGCCAACCGAGGCGTTGTCCGCGCCGGAGGAGACAACGTCTTTCAGTCAGGAATCGTCCAGCTTGGACGAGTTGCTGCAAAGCACGGCAGGCGTCATTCAGGCGATTCAGGACGCGAATGCCCAGAGGGCGGCGACCGCGGATTCTTCTGCGGAGGGCGCGACGGCGCTGACGGCGCGCGAAGCGGTTCGTTTGGCGCTGGAACGCAATCCCCAGGCGCTTGTGGCGCAGGATGACGTGGACGCGGCGCAGGCGCGGGTGGGCATCGCGCGATCGCAGTTGTTGCCGCGGGCGACGGCGTCGATCACGGGAACGGTCACCGAGTACAACGCGCGCAAAAGCGGCGGGGTGGGATCGCTGCTGAGCGGCGGCTTGGGCAG
>JAKJDA010000359.1 GCA_022706165.1 Candidatus Hydrogenedentota bacterium
GGGCCGTGCGGTGCGCGAGCCGTCGATCGGGCGGGGGTTTTCAGGTCGCGATAACCGAGATTGTCGCCGGTTTGCACCATTTGCGTGACAACCTTGGTTATCAGAACGGTTGGTTGTTGCGCGGGCATGGGGCGGGCGATCGCCCGGGCGGCGCGGAAGGCAGCGATGATTGCGACGGGGGAGCGAAGCATTCCGGTAGACGATAGGGGCACGACGGGATGTGTAAATGCGGAACGCTGGTACACTCAAGGTTGGGGGTGATTCGCTGCATTAGTACGGATTTAAGCGCGCCACCGCGAGGGAATCGGTCGCGGATTCTTTGCGGCGTAGAAATGATTGCGGAAACGCCAGGAAGGTGTCCTGCAAATTCTTAACGAACCGATGATACGAGCCGTATCCAGGTGGTTGAGAGGGGAGCGTCACGATAGATTGGCGTGCCGTGCACATTCGATCCGTGCAAGGGCACCGCGGATGGGCTGGCAGTTGCGGCGCGTTAGGATATTGTTAGCATATGATTGAGGAGAGGCATCCGCGTAGCAGGACCGTGGAGCGTTCAATGGCCAGTAATCTGCGCGCCGCTGAGTTTTTTGCTGGAATCGGACTGGTGCGACTCGCGTTGGAGCGCCAGGGTTGGGACGTCGTGTTTGCAAACGATATCGATCCAGCAAAGTTTGAGATGTATAAAACGAATTTCGGGAGCGACCACTTCTGGCTGGGCGACATTCACGCACTATCGCCTTCGCAGATCCCAACGTGCGACCTATTCACAGCGTCTTTCCCCTGCAACGACCTGTCAATTGCCGGGTCTTGGGCAGGTTTGGGGGGCAAACAGTCGTCTGCATATTGGGGATTGATCGAGTTGATTAAGTCCATGGGCGGGCGTCGACCGCCCTTCGTGCTACTTGAAAATGTGGTTGGTTTCCTCCAGTCTAATGGCGGAGCCGATTTTGAGAAAGCGCTGCTTGCGCTTAACGACATCGGCTACTTCGTGGACGCATTCATTCTAAATGCATCGCGGTGGACACCGCAGAGCCGTGCCCGATTATTCGTCGTCGCCAAACTCGACGCTGGACAGAAACGTAGGACGTTCTGCGCCGTTTCGGACTGCCGGCCAGACATGCTTCATCGGTTCATTTTCATGCATCAACACATCCAATGGGACATCTGCGAATTGCCGGAACTTCCCAGGTCGACCGCTACGCTCATGGACATCATCGAGGAACTTCCCGAAGATGACGATCGATGGTGGAGCGAGGCTCGCGCCGATTATTTTTTCAGCCAGCTAAGCGAGCGCCATGTTCGCGACGCAATGAAAATGATCTCGCAGGCGAAGTATTCTTACGCCACGGCGTTTCGGCGGGTGCGAAATAAGCGCAGCATGGCCGAGTTACGGACAGACGGGATCGCTGGCTGCTTGCGAACCCCGCGTGGGGGTAGCGGTCGCCAAATTTTGTTTAAAGCAGGGTTCGGGAGATTTCAGGTTCGGCTGCTTACGCCGCGCGAATGCGCGCGGCTTCAGGGCGTGCCTGATAACTACGTTATTAACGCTACTCCGAATCAAGCGCTTTTCGGATTCGGAGACGCGGTTTGCGTTCCGGCAGTGGAGTGGATTCTATCGAATTACCTGAATCCCCACGCCGCGGCGAGCGCCGCGGCAATGGGAACCAGACTTACAGGTTGAGAGAAGCGATGGACGGTCTGTTGGCGACTTTCATCGCAAAGTTCATGCGGCAAGCCGGCCGGTTAGTTCCGGCTCGGGTCGATGCAGCTTTGGTGCTGCTTGAGCGCCTGCGGCAACATCCGGACCTGCGCCTTGAAAGTCACCAGGTCCGGGGCAGTAGCGGTTTGCGTTCTCACGAGCGTTTTGGCGCTTCAGCGCATGATCGATTGCATGTTGAGAAAATAACGAAGACATTCGGACGCCGGTCGAGCCATATCGGGCTATGGGGCCAAGAACTGTTGGACCTCGTTCGAGAGCTTGGCTTTGAAGGCATGGATGATTCGAAGCGACAGGCGCTAATCGATCAAGCTCAGGTGCCCTTGGCAAATTGCATACGGGATATTCTGGAAAGTGAGCCGCTCGTTGCGCGCTTGAAGGGCCGCACCGCCCCAGCCATTATCCGAGAGATTCTACAGCAGGCGGAATCGCGCGGCAGGTCCGGAGAGGTTGCGCAGTACCTCGTCGGCGCTAAGCTAATGATTCGCCTGCAGCGGGAGATTCCCGTTGTTGGCTGGAACAAGAGTGACCGCGAATCATGGAACGACGCCGATGCTCGAAGCGGCGACTTTGAGATGGATGGCGCGACAATTGAAGTCGCAATGGGGTCGCCCGACGACAAGCATCTTGAGCAGATTGCCGAAGCGTTAGAGCGCAGCAATCGTGACTTTTGGTTGTTGACGCGACATGATCGCGTTCTCACTTGGCAACTTGATCTGGCCGAACTAGAACATACTGGCCGCGTGGTCGTGACTGCTGTTGACGTCTTTGTTGGACAGAATATTACTGAAATGGGTGGATTTTCCGCAAAGGGGAAGCACAAGAAGCTGGAAGAGCTTTTCGGGCTATACAACGAGCGTTGGGTGCGAGGTTTAGGCAAGGCGGGGATCCAAATTCAGTTGGTGAAATAAATGCCTGACCGACTGAGCACTGCCCAGCGTTCCCGTTTGATGGCTGCCGTAAAGTCCCGCGATACGAGTCCGGAAATCGTTGTTCGACGGCTTTCCCACCAGTTGGGATTCCGCTTTCGCCTGCACTGCCGCGACCTGCCAGGCACGCCAGACCTGGTTTTTCCACGACTGAAAAGCATCATCAACGTTCATGGGTGCTTCTGGCATTTGCACGCCTGTCAGCGGGGGCGTAAAGATCCTGTTGCTAACGCTGTGTATTGGCAGCAAAAGCGAGAAAGAAACGCCCGCAGAGATCGGGCTGCTGCTCGGCGCTTAAAGCGTTTGGGTTGGCGCGTCTTAGTTGTTTGGGAGTGCGAAACACGTTCAACCGACAAGCTAAAAAGGCGCCTCGCTGACTTTCTGTGCGCGGCAAATCGGGAGACTTGCCGACCGGAGTTGCGCGAACGCCGCGTGTAGGCACGTCTCCGTACGCACTACAGCATCACCCCACGCGCATCCGCACCTACCAGGATCGTCTTCCTCGTCAGATCATGGAACGCGCGCACGTAGCGGACTGTTCTTGAGTTCATGCGCATGATCACGCTGTGGGTCGTCGCCGTGTGGCCTTTTACGCGGACGCCCTGCAGCATGGCGTTGTCGGTGATGCCCGTGGCCACGAAGACGATGCCGTCGCCCTGGGCCATGTCGTCGCTGGTGTAGACGCGGCCGAGGTCTTCTTCATATCCGTCGGCGATGAGTTGTTTGCGCTCTTCGTCGTCGCGTGGCCACATCCTGGCGAGGATTTCGCCGCCCAGGCATTTGATCGCGGCCGC
>JAKJDA010000035.1:0-2216 GCA_022706165.1 Candidatus Hydrogenedentota bacterium
CTCGGAGCGGTCTCGGTTTTCGGGGATGTCGGCTTTGTTGAGGGCATATACGTGCGGACGCGCGGCAAACACGGGGCTGTGTTGCGCGAGTTCCGCCTCCAGCAGATCGCGCGTGCGGACGGGGTCGTCATCGCCGAGATCAATGACGAAAAGCAGCGCCCGGGTGCGTTCGATGTGGCGCAAGAAATCGTGGCCAAGCCCTTTGCCCTGCGCGGCGCCTTCGATAATGCCGGGAATGTCCGCAAGAGTGAGCGTGCGGTAATCGCTCAACATCGCAACGCCAAGATTGGGCGACAACGTCGTGAAAGGGTAGTCGGCAATCTTGGGTTTAGCGGCGGATTTGCCAGCATTGGGAAACCCAACCAGGCCGACTTCGGCGATCAGCTTCAACTCAAGGCGGTATTCCTTCTCCTCGCCGGGTTCGCCAAGTTCCGCAAATCGGGGCGCGCGATGGGTCGAGGAGACAAACCGGGCATTGCCGCGCCCCCCGCGCCCGCCTTTGCCCGCGAGGAATCGCTGACCCGGTTCGGCGAGATCGGCGACGGGTTCGCCGGTTTCGAAATTACAGACAATCGTGCCCGGCGGAACGGAGACAAGGGTGTCCGGACCGTTCTTGCCGTGGCAATCGCTGCCCTGGCCGTGTTCGCCGGGGACGCCGCGCCATTGCGCGTGGTAATGCAAATCGAGCAGAGACGTCAAACGGGCATCGGCCACGAAATAAACATCGCCGCCGTGCCCGCCGTCTCCGCCATTGGGTCCCCCGTGGGGAACATACTTCTCCCGCCGGAAGCTACAACATCCGTTGCCCCCTCGTCCGGCGCTGACCCTAACGCGTACGCGATCGACAAACATGCTGGTCAGCCGCCGAAAGAGGCATTATTCAGCCGCGACAGGAAGCACGTCCACGCACTTGCGCTCCTTGGAGGCATGGCGAAAATGGACGACCCCGTCGACCAGCGCGAACAAGGTGTGATCGCGCCCAACGCCGACGTTTTTGCCGCGTTGACGAATGATGATGTTGCCGGCGACGACGGCTTGACCGCCGAACTTCTTCACGCCCAGCCGTTGCGCGTGGCTATCGCGCCCATTGCGCGAACTGCCGCCTGCTTTCTTGTGAGCCATGTGTGATCTTCTCCCTGTGTGCGAGGAGCGCCGCTAGGCGACGATCTCGCGAACCTTCAATTCCGTGTAGTGCTGACGATGGCCCTGCGTGCGCGTATAATTCTTGCGACGCTTCTTCTTGAACACGCGAATCTTCTTCGCGCGGCCCTGCCCCATGACGGTGCACACCACCTTCGCGCTCGCAAGCACAGCTGGATCAACGACCAACTGATCATCCTTGGCCAGCAGATTCACCTTGCTCAGCTCGATCGTGTCGCCGACAGGCGCTTCGATCTTTTCAACGCGAAACATCTGCCCCTGGGCCACCCGGACCTGCTTGCCACCGGTTGTTACGACTGCGTACATGTCCTTACTCTCCACGGTTCCTGAACTGTATCCCTTTGCATAACATCAAGATCATCACCCGACGCAACGATCAACGGAGCGCTCCGAGAAAAAACAACGCTCGCGGCGCCCCGGTCTCTCCGCGTCAGCGCTCCGCCTTACTTCTGCGCCGCAAAAGCCTCCGCCGCCGCGCGCAATTCCGACACCGCGGACAACGAAGCCAAATAACTCGATTTCGGATTCCTGGGCGACGGCAAGTTCTCCGTCAACGTCTGCAACCTGCCAAAAGCCCCTTCCGCCACGATCTCATGACTGTTCACCGAAGCCGTCGGATCCGCGATCACGCGCACCCGCGTTTCATGCGGGCCAAGACCCGCCAAACTCAACGCCGCCGCGACGTTGACGTTCTTCGGAAACGCCCGGACCGCCTCGACCGCCGTGCCTTCAAACACCACGGTCGGCTTCGTCAGCGCCATGACGTCGACGCCCTGCTCTGCCAGATACGGCGCGCCCGCCAAACCCTTTGGCGGCTTCCGCGTCGTCAGCGTCACGCTGTGAACGCCGCCCTCCATCGCCGCACGAATGCCGTCCAACCCGCACAAGGCCCCGGACGGAACCCGGATTTGTATCCGGCTTTCACGCGCCATCTCCAACAACGTCGGCTGGGCCATCAAGCCGCCCACGCTCATAATCAAACAATCGATCCGCCGCGCGATGGCCGCAGACACCACGCCTTCCACTGCGGACGGATCGGCGCATTCGGCCAAAAA
>JAKJDA010000035.1:2258-7663 GCA_022706165.1 Candidatus Hydrogenedentota bacterium
GCGTCGAGCTGAAACGTCCGCCGCAACCGTTCGGCGCGCACGGCATCCACATCGGTCAACGCGGCAACGACAGCCGGTATCGTCCCTTTCTGCAAGGCGATACATATGTCGGCTCCGATATTGCCGCAACCGACAAGCCCCACGCGCATCTTGGCCATTGCAAACCTATGTTGACCCGCCTCCTGGGCGGCGATCGAACGAAACACCGCGAAAACGCGCCCGTTGCCGCGCCGACGCCCATGCATCCTATGCAGCTCGGGCATTCGCCCAAAATATCCAAACAAACGCGCCGGGCACGATACCATAGAAACGCGGCGCGAGTCAAACGCCCCGCCCTCCCAACTCAGGAAAGACAGAGACAGCGCCGGGCGGTCCGGACGATCTCGCGGCTCTTGACTTGGTTTTGGCTATTTTGCTACGCTTCCGGGTCTGTTGCGCTTGTGGAGTCGATGGAAGGTGAATGATCTCCGAATAGATCTATCCCTTGTCACCGAAGAGGGATATACGGTGGATGCCGTCGTCCCCGGGGAATTGTTGCAGCCTAACCGGGCGATGGCATTGCCGTTAGGCCCGGTTTCGGTGCAGGGCCGGATGACCAAAACGGGCGAGACGTACGTCTTCCTAGGGTCCGTTTGCGGAAACTACGAGACGACCTGCGATCGCTGTCTGGACCCGACATCGGTGGCGTTCGAGGCGGAAGCGATCTGGGCGTTCGCGCAGGGCGAGCCGGAGACGCCGCTGGACGCAGGGACGGAGTTCAGCCTGGAAGACGCGCAGGCGGATGAAGCGGCGGACATCACGCATTTTTCCGGGTCGGAAATTGATTTGGCGCCGCGTGCGTGGGAAGAGGCGGTGTTCGCGATACCGCCGAAGTTTTTGTGCAAGGAGACCTGTGCGGGGCTATGTCCCCGGTGCGGGGCGAATCTGAACCGAGAGGCCTGTGCGTGCCGCGAAGACAATGCGCAGGGTCCATGGGAAAACAAAGGCCTGGCCGGTCTGGAAAAATTGTTTCCAGATTTGCCCAAGAAGCCGTCGGAGGATTGATCGGTGCCGGTACCCAAGAGAAGAACAGGCAAAACGCGCCGCAACACCCGCAGGTCGCACCATGCATTGCGCGCTCACAGCTTGGCGGATTGTCCGAATTGCGGCGAAAAAGCAATGCCGCATCGCGTGTGCCCGAAATGCGGACATTACGGCGAGCGGTTGGTCATCAACGTCTCGAACGACTAAAGCATTGTCGCTGGTTCGTTGTCGCGTCACGCCAAGAACCCGCACGCAGAGCGCGCGGGCGATCTTTGCGTTGCGGGGTCGTGGACTGTCGGGGATCATGAGCGCCGCCAACTCTCGATATCGCCTGGCGCGTCGCGTTTCTCTTCTGCAGCCCGTTTTTTGCGGTAAACCTTTTTTCTACGACCGACCGGCCAGGGGGTAGCCATGCGAATCGCCGTTGACGCCATGGGGTCGGACAAGGCTCCGGGGCCCGAAGTGCGCGGCGCCGTGGACGCAAGTCTGGCGGGCGACGTGGAAATCCTGCTCGTCGGCGACGAGACAATGCTGCAATCGGCGCTCGAGATCTATCCCAAGCGCGGCAAGATATCGATCGTGCATGCCTCACAGGTTATCGCCATGCACGACTCGCCCATCCAAGCCGTCCGCCAGAAAAAAGACGCCTCCATCCTCGTCGGCCTGCGGCTCGTCAAACACGGCGAAGCCGCCGGTTTTGTCAGTGCGGGCAACACCGGCGCGGTGATGATGGCCGCGCGCACGATTCTAGGCCCCATCCGAGGGGTCGCCCGTTCCCCGATCTGCCAGCAATTGCCGACGAAAAACGGCAAAGTCTTGCTGGTCGACCTCGGCGCGAACGTCGACTGCAGCGCGCGGCATTTGTGCGATTTCGCCGAAATGGGCGCCATTTACTCGAAATTCGTGTTGGACGTCGCGAATCCACGCGTGGGCCTGCTCAACATTGGCGAAGAACAACTCAAGGGCAACGACGTCACCAAAACGGTGCATCGCAATCTCAGCGCGGCGACAAACATCAACTTCATCGGCAACATCGAACCGCGCGCCATGTTCGAAGGGCAAGCCGATGTCGTCGTCTGCGACGGCTTCGTCGGCAATATGGTGTTGAAAACCACGGAAGCCGCCGGGGGGCTCGTGTCGCATATCATCAAACGGGAATTTCGCCGCACCTGGATCAGCATGCTGGGCGGATTGTTCGCCTACGGAGCCTTCAAACGCATCCGGCACGACGTCGACCCCAACGAATACTTCGGCGCGCCGCTGCTTGGCGTGAACGGCACCGTGATCATCTTGCACGGATCGGCCATGGCGCGGGGCGTGGCGAATGCTATTTTTGGAGCGCGTTTGGCCGTTGAAGCGAACATCAACGAGCGCATCCGGGACGGTGCGGAAGAGTTGCGCAACGCCGAGGCGGCGCTGAATGCCGCGGAGTCGAAACCATGAGCGTCTTTCTTTTCCCCGGGCAAGGCAGCCAGGCCGTCGGCATGGGCCGGGATTTTTACAGCGCCGGATCGATCCCAGCGCGCCAAGTCTTTGACACGGCGGCGGCCTTGGCCGGTCCGGAATTGCTGCAGGCGATGTTCGAAGGGCCGGAAGCCGCGCTCACCGACACGCGCGTGGCGCAACCGGCCTTGCTGACCGCCGACGTGGCCATCGCGCGGCATCTCGAGTCGCGAGGATTTTCCCCGCGCGCATGCGCCGGGCATAGCCTGGGCGAGTTCGCGGCGCTCATCGTCGCGGGCGCGCTCAGCTTCGAAACCGGTTTCCGCCTGGTGCAAGAACGCGCGCGGCTCATGGCCGAACAAGCCCCGGAAGGCGGCATGACCGCCGTCGTGGGCATGGAGCCCGAAACGATCGAATCGATGCTGCCCGACGGCGCGGAAATCGCCAATTACAACGGTCCCCAGCAAACCATCATCACGGGCACGAAAGAAGGCCTTTCAAAAGCGGAGGAAATCCTGAAAGCCGCCGGCGCGAAACGCGTCCTGCCGCTGCCGGTCAGCGGACCGTTTCACTCCTCTTGCATGCGTCTTGCCGCCGATGCGTTTCGGGGACTCGTGGACCGCGTTTCCATTTCCCAGCCCGCCTGCGCCGTGATCAGCAGCGTAACCGGCGAGGCCGTCGAAACAGCCGCCGCCATCCGCGACGTCCTCGCGCGTCAAATGCGATCGCCTGTCCGCTGGACGCACGTGATGCGCACGCTCGGACCGGTCCGCGCTATCGAGTGCGGCCCCGGCAAGGTGCTGCAAGGAATCGCCCGGCGGACCGATAACGCGCCCGCCGTGGAATCAGCGGGAACGCTCGAGGCCGCCAACGCATTGGAGAGTGCGCCGTGAACGAATTTCAAGACAAAGTCGTTTTGATCACCGGCGGAACGCGCGGCATTGGGCGCGCCTGTGCGGCGGCCTTTGCGCAGGCGGGCGCGCGCGTGGCGATTTGCGGACGCACTTTGGGCACGACGGTGCGCGTCGCGGCGGAGCTGGGCGCAAACGTGCAAGGCTACGCGGCGGATGTCGCAGACCCCGCATCGGTGGACAGCCTGATCGCCGAGGTCTCCGATCGCCTGGGGCCGATTGACATCCTGATCAACAACGCCGGCATCGCGCGCGATGGCCTCATCCTGCGAATGAAGAACGAGGATTGGGACGCCGTGTTGGCCGCGAACCTCAGCGGCGCGTTCTACTGTTGCCGGGCCGTCGCACGGGGAATGATCAAGCAACGCCATGGACGCATCATCAACATCTCGTCCGTCGTCGGCCTGCATGGTCAAGCCGGACAAAGCAACTACGCCGCCGCAAAAGCGGGACTTGTCGGCCTGAGCAAAGCCCTCGCACACGAATTCGCCAGCCGCAACATCACCGTGAACACGATCGCGCCCGGCTACATCGAGACCGACATGACCGCCGGGTTCACGGAAGAAATGCGGGCCGCAGCGCTGGCGCGCATCCCCCTCAAACGTTCTGGCACGTGCGAGGAGATCGCCGCGGCCGTGCTTTTTCTCGCGAGCGACGGCGCGGGGTACATCACGGGCGCTGTCGTGCCGATCGACGGCGGGCTGGGCATGTAACAAAGACCCTGCCCCTTCCGATCACGCCTCACTGCACACAAACAAAAGGACGCAGCGTCTCGAGCTTTTTTGCGCCAATGCCGGGAACGTTGTCGAGATCGTCCACGGCCCGGAAAGGGCTCTGCGCGCGGTAACGAACGATTTCCCCGGCCAGCTTGGGCCCAATGCCCGGCAGGGCTTCCAATTCTTCCGCCGTGGCCGTGTTCACGTTGATGCTCCCTGAAGACTTGCTCTCGCGGGCCGCATCATGGAGACGGGATGGTTCGCGGAGTCCGGCATCATCCTGAGGCGCGGACGCATTGGCCGGCTGCCATCCCGAGATGCGATACGCCGGCGGATTTAGCGCCACCCCGCCGCGCCCATCCGTAATCGCGACGCGACCGCCCCGTTGCGCAGCCTCCGCCGCCTCGGGGATCACCAGCGTCGTCCCATCGATCAACGGAGCCGCCAGATTGATATCGCTCAAATCGGCGGCCTCACGCACGCCCCCCGCACGATCAATCAAGTCTTTGACGCGGGCGGATCCCCTGAATTCGTATACGCCGGGAACATGGACGGCTCCATTGATCGCGGCCACGAGCGTGCGCGAAGCAGAGGGCGGAACAGGAGGCGGCGCCAACGACTCCGTCGTGGCCGCGGGACCGGGCGGCTCCATAGGAGGCGACGCGCTGGGCGATGCCGCTGAACTCGGCGAAACCGCGGCAGGAGACGGCGGCGCCGTTTCCACCGCGATGCGTGACGCGGACGTCTCCCGCTCCGGCAACGCGGCTGTCCGCTCCGCAGAAAAAAAATAGATAACGACGCTTCCCAGCGCAATGGATCCGGCGACCGCAAGCAACACGCCTTGCTCTTTTCGCGTGAGCATCCGGCTCAGCATTGTTCTCCCCCAAGCCATGCGTCCGGCGATTGAATGGATCGATGCTAATCGACGTCTTCCTCGCCGCGAACATCCGGCGATTCGTGAGGCGATTGGGGCGCCTCCAGACGATCTTCGTCCACGACAACCCGATCGCCGGTTTCATCGGCATACTCTGCGGCGCGGGCGAAAGCTTCGTCAAAATCGGCCTGATCGAAAGGTTTCCGAAGCATGGCGGCGTCCTCGGGCATCTCGTCCTCGTCCAAGTAAGACGGCGCTATCGGCGCCTCGGGCTCGATCGGAGCCATCGTCTCGTCAAGCTGCTTGCCCAATTGACCAAAGGCGTTGGCGACCTCGGCAAGCCGCGCCGACCACGAAACCATCTCCTGCGCGGCGGTTTTGCCGTGCGCCCGCGTTTCACGCAGAAGCGTCGCCGTACGCACAAGACGATTTTCGAGC
>JAKJDA010000035.1:7673-12418 GCA_022706165.1 Candidatus Hydrogenedentota bacterium
CCGCCTGTGCATGCGCCCGGGCGACTTCTTCAGCCGCCTCCACGCGCAGCGATTCCAGCTCCTTCTTGACGTTTCCAAGCGACGAACTCGCTTCCTCGATCCGCGCCTGCATCAGGTCGCGCGAAGCGCGCAGAGCGTCGATTTCCTCATCAAGCGCATCGCGTTCTTGCTTGGTGCGTTCGATCGCCGCAAGCAACTGCTGCTGATCGCGAATGACCTCGTCGCGCTGCTGCCGGAGTTCATCGCGTTCGGAACGGACCACATCGCGATCCATATGCGCTTGCTCAATCTCGGCCGTGCAATTCCGCTGGACATCCGCGATTTCCTGCTCGAAACGCGCACGCTCCTGAACAAGAACCGCCTCTTGAGCTTCGAGTTGCGCCTGCACGCGATGGACTTGCTCACGGGTAAAACGGAGTTCATCCTGCGCGGCGGCAGGGGATCCGGCGGCGAGGGTCATCTCGAGTTGCTGAATCTGGCGCACATGTTCGGCTTCCGTTTGGGCGAGCAAAGCCCGATTCGCTTCGATTTGGTCCAGCAGCCGCTGGGCGCGCCCGAGAAGCCCATTGGCCTCCTCGCGGGCGCGTTGGCTATCCTGGCGGGCCGCTTCCAGCGCGTCGCTCAACGACCGCTTCTCGGCGTCCAACGCCGCTATCCGGCGTTCGGCCTCTTCCAACTGCGTCCGAAAAGAGGCCATCTCCTGGCGTTCCGCTTCAAGCCTGCGCAAGTCGCCGTGCAGCCGCTCCGCGTCCTGGGCGGCGGCGGCGGCCTGAGCGTGCGCCAGTTCAAGATCGGCATGCAAATGACTCCATTCCTGCGGAGCCGGACCCTTCGCGGCGACGTCCACCACTTCACGCAGCGTCTGGAGCTGACGCTCCGCATCCGCAAGCTCCTGACGGAGGCTTTCCTCATGCGCCTTCGCCACGGCCAATTTCCGTTCCGCGTCTTCCCGGGCGGCTCGATCGGACGTCGCCGATCCGGCTTCGCCAGAGGAGTAGGGCGAGGGCTTCGCGGAAGCGTTCTCGAGCAAAGCGCGCAGTTCGGCAATTTCCTGTTGCTGCCTGCGAATGATTTCTTCGCTTTCGCCCGCCGCACGCTGCGTCAGAACGTCCATGCGGTTTTCCGGACGGATCGGCGCTATCGGGATGACGTCGCCCTCGGCAATACGCTGCTTGGCGCTTTCCGATAGGCTGCGCAAATGCGCGGGATATACGTTGGAAGCGATCACGACCCGGTGCCCTTTATCCAGAAAAATATGAATGACCGCCTGGAGTTCCTCGATCAGATAGTCGGCCTGTCCGGGGCGATCCTGCATGTCCGGACGCGTCTCGATCCCATCGATCTGCTCCAATTGGTCCACCAGCAGAATGGCATGACGAATGCGATCCAGCGGGGAAGGATCCTCGATGAGCGCGCGGACCTGTTCGGGAAGATTTTGCGCCGTGACGCACGCAAGACCGACGCGGACAGAGGCCGCTCGCACATGATTCACGATGGAGTAAAGCAGATGCGTTTTGCCGCACCCTTCCTCGCCGACGAGGACGGTCAGCTTCGGAGCCTCGGGATCGCGCTCGGCGATACGAAGGCATGCGTCATACGCCTGCCGATTCGTGTCGTCAACCAGAAATGCGCCGAAGGTGTACCGTTTCATGGCAATTTCCAAGGCCCGCGATGTTTCCAGCGCATTGTAGCCTTGCCCCAAAAAGGTGTCAACCCGCCCGCTCGTCCATAATGCCGCGCCAAAGCATTGGCGCGCTGGGGACTTGGGATCAGTCGCCCAACATCGGCACGGCGTACGCCGCGGTGGGCATGAGGTAGTAGGCGGGACGATGGACTCCGGCGGCGCCAAGAATCGCGCGGGCTCCCTCCAGGGCCTCGGAAAGGGTGGCGGCTTTTTGAGCCCCGAGCAGGGCAACGTCCTCGCCGGACATCTCGGTGACAAGATGGGTGAAGGGACCTTTCTGGAGGGACGACAAAGCCGTCTGGCCGTTGATCTCGGCGGATTCGCGCAACCGATCGAAAACGGTTTCGGGTCCGCCAAGACGCAGCCACTTGACGAACTGATCGCCGCCAAGCCCTTCGGAACACGGCGCCGCCAGAACGACCCGGCCGCCTGGGCGAACCGCCAGGCACGCATGAAACAACGCCTTATGCGCCTGCACAAAATTGCCGGTCTCGGCAGCGGCCGCAACCACCAAATCGGCCTGCTGCCGGATAGGAATGCAAAACAAGGAACGCGCGAAATCGCACGCCGCGCGATGCGCCGCATCGAGATCGCCCGCGAATATCCTCGCGATGCGTCCATGACGATCGAGCACGGTGTTGATGAGACAGTCCGCTCGGGTCATGCGGGCGGCTTCAAGCATGTCCTCGGCGACGGGATTTCCGTCGAGCGCGCCGATGCGGACATCGGGGTTGAGGCGATTTTCGAGAGGATCAAGGTTGAGAATATGGTTGCGGGCGATGGTCTCGCGCCCGGCAAGCCCCGGCACAAGCGCCTTGCGGCCGCCGCCGAAACCGCCGAAATAATGCAACACGACCGATCCCGTCACAATGACGCGGGCCGCTTCGTGCACACGACGGTTGATGAGAACCGGCGTCCCGCGCGACGTCCGCCCCAGCGCCACCAACCCCGCTTCGTCATCGCAATCATGCACGAACGCGCGCGCACGAAACCGCGCGTACGCCTCCTCGCCAAGGATCGCCTCCTGCTCGCGCGGCGTCGGGGCGCGATGCGAACCGGTGGCAAACACAAAACAAATATTCTCGTCGCGCACGCCCCGTTTCGCCAACCCCTCGAGCAACATGGGCAAAATCAGATGAATGCCCGTCTTGCGAAAAGAGTCCGACACGACAATGGCCACGCTCTCGCCCGGCAACACCGTATGAAAAATATCGCGATCGAGGCCGATGGGATGCGTCAAGGCGGATAAGGCCGCGGCATCGACATCCGGCGGCGCCGGCACATCGGCAACGTCCAACACGCCCCAGAAACAGCCCCAATCGATGTCTGCTTCGAGGGGCGCTTTCGCATACGGAAGGCTGATATGCATCAAAAACCTCTTTCTACCGTAGGCGCAACGGCTTTTGGGACGGCGCTTTCATGTATTCCCGCTGCAACGCGCGGTAGTGCGGACGCCACGATTTCTCCGGATCTCCATGGACAATGAATCCGCTCTCCGAGTCCAAAGCGCCGGCGGAGTGCAGCCGATACGCATCCTGCTCCGCGACGGGAGCATAGTGAAAAGGGCGGTTCCATCCGTCCAAGGGCGGGCCGTCGGGCAAGTAATTGGCGATCTCCGACAACGCCGCACAGGCTTTCCGAAGACCCTCCTGCCCTGCGTCGGGATAGGCTCCGTACGCGGCGCGGTACGCGTCCACGGCCTTTGCCAACGCCGCGAGATCCGCCTCCGTCCGATACATGCGCGCGAGAGGAGAATCCGCAGGGATTCGCCGCGCATACGCCACGTAAACCGTCAGGACGCTCAATGCCGCGACGCCGACCAGAACGATCGCCGCCGCCACAAAAACGCAGCCGCTGCCGCGCGAATCAGAATTCGATGTCAAGGCGGTCACCCTGCTCGCGATCAGTCCTGCACAAAAACCACGTCGCCGCGAAAACCACGCAATCAAAATACGCCGCCGCCAAGTCCGCCGCAGGCAATGCCCAGCGGACTTTGCTCAGGTCTTCGGCCAAAAGATGCAAAAAAAACGAACTCGCGAAACTAAAAAACAGGATAATCAGGGCCGCCGGAGCCTGGTTGGCCAGCGGACGCAGGCTGCGCCCCGCCTCTTGCCACGTGCGCGGCCTGACGAACATGATGCAAGCGCCGATGGGCGTCATCGCGGCGGCGTACCCCAAAATGGCGAAAAAGGCCAGAGCCGCCGGCGCTGGACCCGCTTCCGCCGAGGCCAAGCGGGCCGCGAACATCCACAACACAATGCACACAAGGTCGATGGCAAACCATAACGAAAAAAATGCGCGCACCGCTGCCCAATCCGACTCCATGCGCCACACCGGCGCATCGAGTTTCTTCCCAAAACGAGAGAAGGCGATCGCCTGGCCTGTCGCGTAAATGGCCATTCGCAGGATGTTTACAGCGACGTCCACGAGCTCCGTCCAAACAGGGGCGGGTTTCACGGCAGTATACGGCTCCAGCAAATACCCCTCGACCACCGTCAGCACGCTGGCCGTCACGGCAAAAGCGGCATAGAGCCAGCACGTCCCAATCTGTTCTTTGACTGCCTGGAAACCGGACCGAAGCTCGTTCACGGGGGCTACTCCCCGCTCGCGGCGTCCGCGTGATGCAGCAGAGGCTGCTGCCGCCGGAAGATAAAACGCGTGATGCGATCGCGAACGTCTTCACTGATCCCGACATAGCTCGCGCGGACCAGATACTGCCCTCCGGGAAGCGACAAGACCGACACGATCCGGGCCTCAACGTCGAACGGCTCAAAACCGTCAAACTGAAGCGTCACGCGCAACAACACTTGACGCGGCACCGGCTGCGGAATGAGAATCGCAAACCCGCCCGCGCTCAAATTCGTGAACCGGCCCCGGGTCCGCGTGACCACCGGGCGCAGCCGGACATCGTCATCGCTGCCGTCCACGGAAGCGTTCAGAATGCCGACCGACGCGCTCTGTTCAAAACCGATCCGGTAATACTCGCGCGACTGCATCCGGTTCAACGAAACGGCATGCCGGAACGCCAGCCGCACCGGATCGCTTTCCACACAAACAAACC
>JAKJDA010000035.1:12518-13698 GCA_022706165.1 Candidatus Hydrogenedentota bacterium
CCGCCTCGGTGATATCGGAAATCAATCCCCGCGCGCCTTTTCGATCCGCTTGATCAATCCCCGCGGCAAACAACACCGGTTGGCTCGCATGCAGTTCCCGCGTCGAACGAATGCTGGGGCCAAAAGGCAGATAATGCAAACCAATCCGATCCCGGACATCCCGCAACAAGGCGCCCGTGGTTTCGAACTCAGGAGAATTGATCTTGTCGAGTTCCCCCAAACACGCACTCACGCACGCATCGAAGCTCTGCCGCACGGTGACAACGCTGACGGGAGCGCGCGGACTATACCGGCGAATAAGACGTTCCAGCAGACCCTGCTCGTCCGCGGAAAGTCCCTTCTCGGAAGAAACCTTGCGCACAACATCCCACTCGCCGCGAATGCGGGCGCGGGTGCGCATGCGTTGCCGGCTTATCTCCGAGACGATCGCGACCGCGATGAAAAATACGCACACCAGCGCCACCGGAGCCAGCAGCCTGGTATCCGTGTCGGAAATTATGTAAAACAGCGCCGTATTCGGCATGTCCCTGTCCCGCACCCTTTTGGCGCCCGCGTTCACACCCGCCGCGACAACGCGCCGGAACACAGCCCGCCGCGTCGCCTTTCTTAGTATAGGAGGCCGTTCGCGACGATGCAATACCCGGGAAGCCCAGGGCAATCGCATTAAAAGGCCGAGGGAAATTGTGCATGGGAATAGCCATCGTTGATGTCTTTGTAGCGCCCGGTCTCCGTGCCGGGCGTCTTTTCTTCTCTGTGTTCTCCGCGAACTCTGCGGCTCTGCGTTACGGTTCTTCAACGCAGAGGCGCGGAGGACGCAAAGATCGCAGAGAAGTCCTTCCCTTCCGGACGTCGTGACTCGTCGTGCCCGTCGTGGTTCCATTCCAGATTTCTACCACTACGACCACCACGAGTCGCAACGAAAGACAAACACCGCACCAACCGCGCACTCTCCGACGCGTAGCGCCCGGTCTCCGTGCCGGGCGTCTTTTCTTCTCTGTGTTCTCCGCGAACTCTGCGACTCTGCGCTACGGTTCTTCAACGCAGAGGCGCGGAGGACGCAAGGATCGCAGAGAAATCCTTCCCTTCCGAACGTCGGGACTCGCCGTGCCCGTCGTGGTTCCATTCCAGATTTCTACCACTACGACCACCACGAGTCGCAACGAAAGACAAACACCGCACC
>JAKJDA010000360.1 GCA_022706165.1 Candidatus Hydrogenedentota bacterium
GGAGGGCGATCGTGGGGCTTTTTTTCAAGGAGATGCGCGACCAGTCGCGCCACGTCGTCCGGCACTTCCGGGATGATCCGGTTCAGCCGCGGAGCCGGATCATTGGTGATTTTTTTGATGAGGGCCATGGGCGTTTCCGCCTCGAACGGCAACTCGCACGACATCATTTGGTACATCGTCACGCCAAGCGCATAGAGGTCCGCCGAGAAGGTCACTTCCTCGCCGGCCACCTGCTCCGGGGCCATGTACTTGGGCGTGCCCGCAAACGCCCGCGAATCGGCCTGATCGGGCTGCCCCGTCCGAATCCGGGCAATGCCAAAATCCGTCAGATGCACTTTGCCCTGCTGATCCAGCAAGATGTTCGCGGGCTTGACGTCGCGATGCACCACGCCCTGCGAATGCGCGCAATCCAGCGCGTCAGCGACCTGGTGCGCGATGTACAAGGCCGTCGTCCAATGAACCCGGCCTTTCCGGCGCAAAAACCGGTCCAGGGTCTCGCCCGCGATGTATTCCATCGCAATATAGGGCGTGCCTTGCTCCACGCCCGCGGAATAGATGCGCACGATTCCAGGATGGCGCAACGGGGCGGCGGTTTGGGCTTCGTGATGAAAGCTTTTGACCAAGGCCGGGTTTTGCGCGGTGGAACCCAGAAGCACTTTCAGCGCAACCTGGCGCTTTAGGGCGACGTCGCGGGCCAGATACACGGTGCCCGTAGCGCCTCGCCCGATAAGGCTGATCACCTCGTATCCCCCCAAGGTGGTCCCTATGAGGGAGGCGTGTCCGTGTGATGCCCCTGACATACTGCGAAAAATGCTCCCCGCGTGAAGCGCCACGACCCGTGCGCTGCCTGACAGTAATGAATCTAGCACGGCGCCTTGATGCTGTCAATAGAGATTTGAAGCGTCGCGCGGCGCGTTGCGGCGGCAAAACAAAAGCGAGGGAACCTTCCTGAAAGATTCCCTCGCAACTCCGTTGTCCGTCGCCAGACTACCGTCCGTATACTTTCTTCATGTCCTCAAGCGTCATCTGCTTGTAGTCGCCGGCGTGGCCAGCCTGCCCAAAGGCCTTCATGCGATCAACATACACGTGGTACGCGGCCTCCCGCGCGGGCTTCAAATAATCGCGCGGATCGAATTTTTCGGGATGCTCGACGAAAACCTTGCGGATGGCGCCCGTAATGGCGAGGCGGCTGTCGGTGTCCACGTTGATTTTGCGCACGCCGTGCTTGATGCCGTCCTGGATTTCCGAAATCGGGATGCCAAAGGTTCCGGGCATCTTGCCGCCGTACTGATTGATGAGATCGACGAGCTCCTTCGGCACCGAACTGGAGCCGTGCATGACCATGTGGCAATTCGGCATGCGCTTGTGGATTTCGTGGATGCGTTCCATGGCCAGGGCTGGGGGGAGAATCTCGCCCGTTTTCGGATCCTTTCGCCCGGATTTGTACGCGCCGTGGCTTGTGCCAATGGCGACGGCCAAGGCGTCAAGGCCGGTCTTCGCCACGAAATCCTCCGCTTGCGCCGGGTCCGTCAAGTGCGACGCGACTTCTTCATCGCTCAACCCCGCGCCATGGCCGTCTTCGATGCCGCCCAAGCAGCCGAGTTCGCCCTCGACCGTGACGCCCAGCGGATGGGCCAATTCAACGGCCTGCTTCGTGATGGCGACGTTTTGCTCGTAGGTATTCGGGGTCTTGCCGTCTTCGGCCAGCGATCCGTCCATCATGACCGATGTGAAGCCGAGGTCAATGGCTTCCTTGAGCGTGGCGATGCTATTGCCATGATCAAGGTGCATGGCGACGGGAATGTGCGGAAATTCCTCCGCGGCCGCCTCCATGAGTTTTTTGAGGTAGATCATCTTGCTGTACTTGAGGGCGCCGCGACTGGCCTGGATGATGACCGGGCTCGCGGTGTCGTGAGCAGCCTGCATGATCGCCTGAATCTGCTCCATGTTGTTGACGTTGAACGCGCCAACGCCATAACCGCCCTTCGCGGCTTCATCGAGAATCTGACGCATCGGCACTAATGACATGGTTTTTCTCTCCTGACGGTTGCTGCTTGCAAGGCGTTGTTGCGCGCGAGGCCCAACGCCATCTCCCCGTGCGCTCAATTCGCAAAAGCGCCGCGCCGAGGCACTCAGGGCGCAGTATAGCATGCGGCGAAAATGTAGGCAAACTGATGTCCGAGGGGGCGGGCGGATGTGCTATACTCCTCAACCTTACAGGACCTGTTCACGAGGAGAATACGGATGATGTCTGATTGTGTGCGTTCGGCCGCCGCCGCCCAAGCCGAAAAACGAGTGGAATCCTGGGGCAGCCTGGAATGGATCGCCAGCAAGCAGATAGGGAATGCCAAGGGGCTTACGTTGGGACGCGTCATCATCAAGCCGGGCCAATGCAATCCCCGCCATCGCCATAACGCATGCGAAGAGATTCTTTATCTGCTCGCCGGCACGCTCGAACACAGTGTCGGAGAACAAACGATCGTTTTGCGCGCCGGCGACACCTTGACGGCTCCGGCGGGCGTTTTCCACAACGCCGTCAACATCGGCGATGTCGACGCGGACATGATCGTGGCGTACGACTCGGGCGCGCGCGATTTTGAACTGGAAACGTAACCATGCCCTATACGATCGATAACCTTACGGTCAGTCCGTGTTCGAATCCGGACATGACCCTGGAGGACGCGCTTGCCGCCTATGCGGCCATTGGCTATCGCGCGTTCGAGGCATTCACGGGATGGGCGAAATCGGCCCTTGACATCGAGCGCGACCCCGCCGAAAGCCGGGCGCTTGCCTTGCGGCATCGAATGCGGTTCGCGTCGATGCATCTGCCGCCCATCGAAGACGACGCGGAGGCGTCCGCGGACCGGGCTGTGCGCGCGACCGCGTTCGCAAAGGCGCTGGGCGTTGGCGTGGTCATCTACAAGGCGACGAGCCGCCCAAACTACATCAACGGATCGGCCCGATATCTTGCCGGCATCGAAGGGCTTGGCGTCACTCCCGTGCTGCAGAACCACGCGGGCTCGCCGATCTCCACCTTGGCGGATTACCGCGACGTGATTGAAGGCATCGGCGATCCGCGCATGAAAACCTTGTTGGAAGTCGGCCACTTCCACACGATGGGGGTTTCGTGGCGGGAAGGATGCGATTTCCTTGGCGACAGCATCGCCCTTGTGCACGTGAAAGACCAGATCGGCCCGCAGTCGGTCCCGTTCGGAACCGGCGAGATCGATCTCGCCGCGCTGTTCGCGCATATGGACGCCGCAGGGTATGCAGGCGATTTCGTCATCGAAATGGAAGTAAAGGACACGGAGAACACGTTGCGCTATCTGGCCGACGCGCTGGAGTTTTTGAAGTGGAACTGTCTGGAGCCTCGTCATGAGTGAGCCTCGTTTGTGCATCGTCGGGGCGGGCAGCCTGTC
>JAKJDA010000361.1 GCA_022706165.1 Candidatus Hydrogenedentota bacterium
CAACTCGTTCTCTGCAGCGGTGGCGGCTATCAAGGCGTCTGGAACGCCCAGATTCGATTTCAGGGCGTATTCCTCGAGGTAAATCGCCGCACGGTGTCCGATGTTCTCCGAGAGCGGAACGATGGCAAACCCCAAGTCGGTCAGAAAAGCCTTTGTCAGCCGCAGGTCCGTCTTGTCCCGAGCGCCTTGCAGCAACTCCATGTAGCTCACCACCGACAGTTTCAGGCTATCCGCCTGGTCGATCACCGTTGTCGCGCGTTTGTTTCCACGCAACGCCCAGATGATGACATCGGTATCAACGAGCATCGAAGCGTCCCTTTCGAAGCCCTCGCACATAGGCCGCCGGATCGCGCATCTCGGGACGGTCGGCCCACATGCCAAACGCCTCGTGCTCAGCGGCGATCGGACGCCCGGCATCGCGAATGGGTTCTATTCGAGCTACACGTTTTCCGCGGTTGGTCAAGGTAACGGTCTCGTTGCGGGCAATTGCATCGAGAATCTTCTTGGGGTTGCGCCTCATGTCCAGAATCGTTGCTTCCATATCGCACCTCCATGCAAACTACACATTTGTAGTATGCACTATGATCGGCAATCTGTCAAGGACCCACGCAGGAGCCTGTCCCCTTTTCCGCGCCGGTTTTGTCCCGTTCATTTCTTTGTCTTTGCGTCCGGTCTCTGTGCCGGGCGTGTCGGAGTGCAATGATCGGCGTTCATGTGGGAGATCGGTCTGGGAGGGCGGATGACATCTTGTCGCTTGCCGTAAGGCCCGCCCGGCACAGAGACCGGGTCTGCGAAAGAATCACCGATGACCATTCTCGTGCGCCATTCGCTCGGCTTTTGAATGCGATGATCCTGTCCGCCTGCTGCTGTTGATTATCCTCCGCAACGCTCATAGACTACTTCATGTCGCGTTGCGCGGCAGGCAGGGGATCGTTCACTACCGGACAGGAGAAACGGAAAATGGAAGCCACGACGTCGGTGAGGCTGATATATGTCAGCCGCATGACCGAGGCATGCGACGTGACCGCAATCGAAGAGATACTGAACGTATCGAGAAAGAAGAACGCCGTGCGCCATATCACCGGCATGCTCTGCTACGATCCGGCATTCTTCATGCAGTGTCTGGAAGGGCCTAAAGACGCCGTGAATGATCTGTACCGGGACATCGCGCGCGATTCCCGCCACACCAACGTCACGCTCCTCGCGTATCATGTCATCGAAGAACGCATGTTCGACGGCTGGTCCATGGCTTTCGTTCGCGCCAGCGATTTGGATGCGCAGACGCTTCGGAAATTCGGGCGCGGAAAGCTTGACCCCTTTGCCTTGAGCCCGGATCATGCCCGCGATCTGGTGATCGACATTTTCACGCAAAAGCGCGAGCAACTGCGCGACCAAATGGATAGTCGCGCCCCATAGTCAGACCTCCCCGCCTGGAAATGCGCACTCAGCGATTCCCAGTTTCTGAATCATCCCATGGATATAGGCTCGGCGCAGTGCGGGACGGCTCCGAATGGCGCCAAGTTGATTGGGCGGTTGCTCTTGACGCCTTGTTCCTCGTGCGCGTGTGCGCAAGAAACTGGGGATGCTCTCCCGGCGAGTCTTCTCGCTTGTGCAGGCGATTTGTTTCCAAGTGTTTGCAGTGCAATGCGTTGCGATCCCTAATTATCCTGGGAGAAAAACTGGGGATACGGCGGCAGAAGATGCAAGCTGCGGGCACATGCCAGTGGCAGTGAGCGAGTCTTCCTGAGAAGGAGCAGACTCGACGCCGTGGAAT
This sequence comes from Candidatus Hydrogenedentota bacterium, assembly GCA_022706165.1. Taxonomy (GTDB): domain Bacteria; phylum Hydrogenedentota; class Hydrogenedentia; order Hydrogenedentales; family SLHB01; genus JAKJDA01. The sequence continues at coordinate 1,775 of JAKJDA010000361.1, forward strand.
GGCCCTTTTAGGGGGCTTTTTCAAAACTGGGGAGCACTGAGATGGGGAGCGCTGAGATGCGGGCGCATCGGTTGACATCGATCAAGGGCCTGGGATGTAATATGCGCGGCTACGATCCAACGTCCCGATGACGTCCGGGAACTTTTCCGGAGAGCCGGGGATAATAACGCATTACAACGAGGAGCCGCCGGAAGGCGGGGGACTGCAATACGATGGCGGAAGGCGTAAGCAGCGCTTCACACAGAAACGGGCCGGTGCGGCTGCGGGTGTTGCCCCGTGGCGAAACGCCGTTTTCGGAGTGGAACGATGAAGAGTTGATGCTCGAACATGCCCGGGGAACCGAAGCGGCCTTCGAGGAATTGGTGCGACGCCACCAAAAAAGCGTGCTGAACTATACCTATCGGATGGTTCAGAACCGTCAAATTGCCGAGGAATTGACCCAGGAAGTGTTTCTGGCGCTCGTTCAAAACGCCCAACGCTACCAGCCCCTGGCGAAGTTCACGACATACCTGTACGCGATTGCCTCGAACATTGTCTCCAAGGAATGGGCGCGGCGAAAGCGCCGTCCGGCCTTGTTTAGTCTGTCTTCGTGGGCGTTCTGGAAGGATCCCGACGACGCCTTCGATCCCTTGGAACACGTGAGCGACGCCAAGCCCAATGCTGCGTCGGACTGCACGCGAACCGAGGTTTCCGAGGCAGTCAACAAGGCCCTTCGCGCAGTGCCCGACCAGTACCGCGAAGCATTCATTCTGCACAGAATGCAGGATCTTTCGTACGAGGAGGTTTCCGAGATAACCAACGCCCCAATCGGCACCGTGAAATCCCGAGTGGTCCGCGCGGAGCGAGCCCTGCGGCCCTTATTGGAGTCCTTTCGTGACCATGTGTAACGGAGGCTGCCGGTTCGTCACGCCGGCGAAGCGACCTAGAAGACGAGATGCATCCTGACATGCGGCATCATCGCGCAAAATATGATTTGTTGGCCTATGCCGAAGCCCTCGTGGATGGCGGCGCCGTGTCCGTCATCACCGCCCGGCATGTGGCGGCGTGCAGCGTCTGCCGGGCAGAGGTCGAGAACATCCGCGCTTCCTTGGCGGCGACCGGAAGCCTTCCGGCCATCGAGGCGCCGCAGGACCTCACAGCCCGCATTCTCCAGGCCGCCGCCGTCGAACGAAAAAACGCGCGCCGCAGTCGCCGCCATGCCATTCCCCTGCGTTTCGTCCACGCAGCAGGCTATATCGCCGCGCTACTGCTGACCGCTTCGTGGTCTTTTACTGCGGCACTGAAGCCAGCGCATCCCGGGCCTGCATCGGCCGTTTGGACGGCTGCGGCTCGGCAAACGACGGCGGAGGACATCCGGCAGGCGGCGAATGCCGTCACGGCGCTTGCTCAGGCCGTCCGGGTTCCGGAGGCGCGCCATGCAGGACCGCGGGAACACGAAAGCCGGCTCGATGTGGCGGCGCGCGCGGTGGACTTGCAAAAAGGACTGGCCGCTTTCGAACGCAATCCCGAATGCCCTCGGGTGGATCAAGTGATTCGTTCCAATTTGAGCCGTCAGGCCAAGGCCCTAAAGGCCTTATATGTGGAACAAAGCCTGTAACAGGACATTGCGCATGCCAAGCCGAG
>JAKJDA010000362.1:0-251 GCA_022706165.1 Candidatus Hydrogenedentota bacterium
GCAAACAGCGGGAAAACTTGAATGATGTGCGCGCCAAAAAAAGAGAATCGCCGCAACCAGGGGATTGCGGCGAACGCTCGAGGATATTGCAAGACGTCTCCAAGACGAAGAGCGGGGTTAAACTCTTTGGACGTTATCCAGATACAGAAAACAGTCCGCTTGGGGGTCTTCGGCGGCATAGGCTCCCGGCCTCTGCCTTACATGCGATATATCGGCAGCGGCGGCGAGAACTTAACAGCCGGGGGCGCTCT
>JAKJDA010000362.1:261-3397 GCA_022706165.1 Candidatus Hydrogenedentota bacterium
AGGGTTTGATCCGTTTTTCGCGCAGCTCGATGAAGACGTTTTTATCGAATACTATAATCTTAGTGTGCTACAGGAACGAAACATTATCTTTTCACTCGATCCCCAACCGAAGACCCCGCTCGATATAGAGATTCACGTTGCGCGAAATGCGCGCATTTTGATCGTACACAGAGACATCCACCCGGCGCGAGAGTTCCTTCCCCAGCGAGGAGGAAAAGATGAGTTCGCGCTCCGATTGCGGATCAGCCGTGAAAGCCGTTTCCAACACGGGGCCAAAAGGCTCCTCGGAAGAGAGCGAGTCTGCACGCACAAAAACGATTCGGCCCAGGTCGGCGTACGCCTTCGCAAGGCCAGAATCATTGTGCGCCGTGACGGCCAGGCGCTGGGGGGCCCCCGAACTGACGAACGATCCAATAGGAAGCCAAGCCCACCCTTGACTCCCCGCGACGGCGAACGGCGTCACCTCGCCCAACGGCTCGGTCGCCACGATTCCTGCGTTCTCCGAGACGGTGCAGAGCGTAAAGCGCAACGTAGCGCGGAAATCGTTTTGCGCCCGCACCTCCCGCCACATTCGAGCCAAAGCCCGGTACGCGCCCGGCGCGAGATGCATGTCCGCATAGAGGCCTTCGTCCGGCGGATCGCCCCTCCGCATCGACATTCCCAAGGTAATCCGTTCCATGTCATCCACCAGATGGGATTCGGCATGAATCAACGGAAACCAGCGATCCTGCTCCGGCGCCGCGCGCGTGAAAGCCAAAGGGTCGATAGCATCCACGCATTCAAAAACGCGGCACACGAGGTCGCGCGGTTGCGGTCCCGGATTGCCGATGACCAGCCGGACTGCATGCGCGCCTTTTTCAGACGGCAAGGCGCCGTTGTTCGCGGTGGATGCGCGCAGCCCAAAATCCAGCGGCGTGCGCGTCGTCAGGACGTCCTTGCCCGCCGGCGCGATGGGAGGCGCGTCGGAAACTGATCCGCCGGGACCGGGCATGTAGACGACAGCGCCCCCATAGCCCCAGTCGGCCACCTGGGCCACGCGCAGAGAGATGCCCGGACGGCGCGAAAGATTGTAACGATAGAGCGTCACGGCATGAAACGCACGGTTTTCCTCGCGAACGCCATGGCGGTCCAGCCAGCCCGTGTACAATTGCGCCCACGGGGGCGTCTCCTCGGGCTCCCACCACGATTCCGCCAGCCATAGACGCGCCGCACGATCCGCCACGACATCCAAGCGCTCCGGCAACATGCCGAGATGGCGCCACGAATTGGGGAAAGCATAGCTCTCGATAAGACCCAGTTCATCGTGCCGGGTGAAACTCAGGGTCGATTGCTGCCTATCGGACAGGTAATAGTAGGCCATTGACGGATACGTCAGGTGGCTGAAATGAGCGAGGTAATCGCCCTCCTTCCAATTCGATTGAATATGTTCTGCCGCGGAGCGCAAGTCAGCCTTCACGCGCGCCCCCAAGCGATGCTCCGTGAGAGGATGAAGCCGTTCTGCATAGTAATCCCCGATGCACGGCAACATGGCTGCGCCAAACACGCCTATTGCGGCGACGCGCCCCCATGGTCGCCGCAACATGCAGACGCCCGCTCCCACAAGAACAAAACAGGCCACCGAAGAGACGATGAAAAGGCGGTGTTCATAAAAAGAAAAACTCCGCGAGTGCCAGATCGCGAGATTGCCGACAATGGGCGTCACAAAGATCAAGAGCAGAAAGACCAGTTCTTCGCGCCGGCGCCGCAACGCAATGAGACCCGCCGCAACGCACACAAACGCGGCCGCGCTGAGGACATAGTACGCCGCCGCGTTGGGACTATACCCGGCGAAAAAAGCCTTGATCGTAAGCAGGCCGGCCCGCCATCTCAACGGCGGGTACCAGGTGGCCGTCATCGCCGCGGTCATGCGGTTGATGTGCCACACCTGCAAAAGCGCCGGAAACGCTAGAATGGCGACCACGATTTGCGAAAGCGACCACCTCAACGTCTGCCGCCCCAAATCGCCCATGGACTTAAGGCCCACACTCAGACGTCCCAACAGATGAACCAAAAAACATAGATTGAACACGATGACAAGCCAAACCGTCGAATAATGGTTGTACAACGATAACGTAAGCAGGATAGTCAGGCCGGCCCAGTCCCGCCGTCGTCCTCGGCGCAGCGCGGAAACCAGAAACAGCATTGCGCCCAACGCCAACACCAACATGGATGTGTAGGCGCGCAACTCTTGCGCGTAGAACAAGTGAAACGGCGATAGGGCCACGAGAAAGGCCGCGACCAACCCCGGCCCCTTTTGGCCAGTGAACGACCGTCCCACCCTATAGGACAAGGGGACTGTGGCCACTCCAAGCAGACAAGGCAGCAGCCGCAGCCAGAAATCACACGCGTACGTGCCCGGAGCGACGAAGAGCTTGCCCAAAGCGAACCAGAAGTACGTCGCGATCAGAAACAATGGCGGTTCGGCGGTCCAGTCGGTATCGAGCAGCCGCCAGGGATATGGGGTCCAGGCCGCCACGCCAAGCGTATTGCCCTCGTCATACCACAGGCTCGCCGTCGCAAGATGAGCAAGCCGGAGGCCCAACGCAAGCAACGTGATCGCGGCCAACGCCATGGTTGCCCGAGAGAAGCGCCATCGGGAGGCGTCGTCAACGCGCATACATACCTTCACTCATAGGCGGTCTGCATTCTTTCACGGAAAAACCGTCATAGGTCCAACGAGAACACGGAAGTGTAGCGCAGCATTTACGACGGACACAAACTATCCGCTAGAGCTATTCCCTGGTTCGGCCTCAGACGCGGATCGCTCGGATCCGGAACGCTTGACCGCCCTGCGGGTCATCGCGGCGGCCAATTTCAGAACCTCGGAGGGGCTATGGATGGTGCGGTTGTAGATGGCGCATTCCCAGGTGCAGGCACACTCGTGCCGGGCGATCCATCGCGTAAGCAGGCGCGCCCGCTCCGTGCGCAAGAGGGCCGCCATGTCATAGTCGAAATCATGCAAATTACCCAAGCACGGATCCTCGGGTTTGGTCTCGCCGGACTTTCCCTCCGGGATGCCCACGACCTCCAACATCTCGCACGGATATACCAATCCATTCTCATAGACGACCAAAAGGCGGCGCCCCGCATGGCAGCC
>JAKJDA010000363.1 GCA_022706165.1 Candidatus Hydrogenedentota bacterium
GCGCATAGGACGTACAAGCTGCGTTTTCCGGCGGGTGCGGGATACGGCGAAGTCGGATAAAGGCGCTTCTGTCAAGTTCTGGGCAGCGCGTAAGGGAGCGGGGCAGGCCCGGAAGGGATTTTCTGACGCCCGGCGTTGACCCGGGGCGTCGAAAGGCATAAGATGGCCGCGTTTTCAGGCCGGCTGGGCAAAGACTGGCTTGGCGTGTGGGCGCGGGTGCGCCAGCACGGACAAAAAACGGAGGGTCGGATGTGTACGGTTGATCAAGCCCTCTTTCCTGCATCGGATGTTCGAAATGCGCGGCATCTAGCCGTACCAGAGGACACATATGTCGATGATCATTCAAAAGGTTGTTGGAATCAGGGGTCTCTTGCTGGCGCTCATGGCGGCCACGCTTTCGGCGGCACAAGTCGCAGGCGCTAAGACCGTCACCCTGCGCATCAAGAAAACAAACGCGCAGCCCGAAGAGAAGATCCAAACGCTCGAAAAAGTCGGCCCGAGCACCTACCGCCTCAAGATCGCGATGCGGGATATCTCGCGTGACATCGACACCATCGACGCCGTCCTCGACACCGCCACCGCCAGCAAAGGCGAGGAAGGCTACTTCGTCGTGTCGACCGGGGTGTTGGGAACATTCCATGAAGAAAAAGGCCTGCTTGAAGAGCGGCGGAATCCCCTGCCGATTTTCGGCATGAAGAACCCCCGCGGCACCTTTGTCGGAATCGTCAAGGGGCTCAAGTATGAATTCAAGACCGTCGTCGACGTCACCCATGGCGTATACACGATCTTTCCGCGTTTTCTCATCAAGGACATGGTTTTGTCGCCATACGAAGATCTGGTCGTCGATTTCTGCCTGCTGGATGGCGCAGACGCCAACTATTCCGGCATGGCGCGCGCTTACCGCGCCTATCAGCTCGGCCGCGGCGAAGTGCGTCCGCTGCGCGAACGGGTCAAAGGCAATCCCCAACTCGCCTATACGGCGGATACGATGTTCGTGCGCGTTCCGCACGGCTCCAAGTCCAACAAAGCCAAGATCGAGAATCAGACGCCGACGAACGAGCCGCCGGTCAACGTGTCCCACACGTTTGACGACCTCATCCGCATCATGAAGGGGCTCAAGGCCCTGGGCGTGGAGAAGGTCGAGATGTGCTCCGTGGGCTGGAATGTCCGTGGACACGACGGGCGCTATCCGACGCTGTTTCCCGTCGAGCCCGCCTTCGGCGGCGAGGCCAAGCTGCGCGAAGCGATCGACTGTGCGCATGGTCTGGGCTATCAGATCGTCTGCCACTGCAACAATACGGATTTCTACACGATCTCCGACCGCTACAACGAAGGCGACGTCGCCAAGCGGCCCGACGGCACGGTGCTGAAGGGCGGCCTCTGGGCCGGCGGCAGGGCGCACTCCTCCTGCTTCCAGCGGGTCAACGACGCCTATGTCGACGAGGACTACAAGCGACTGTCCGAGCTGGGGTTTAAGGGAACCTTCCACATTGACGTGACATCGTGCATCACGCCGTATCCGTGTTTCGATCCCAAGCACCCACTGAACCGCCAGCAGACCGCCGACTACATGAACCGGATCGGCGAGAAGGCCCGCCGGACGTTCGGCGGGTTCGGCTCCGAGGGCCCGTGCGACCACGTCGCCAAGTCCCTCGACTATGCGCTCTACGTGACGGCGTATCCGCAGTTTCTGGGCCGCCCGACGCCCCTGATGGACCGCCTCGTCCCGCTTTGGCAAATCGCCTATCACGGCATCATTCTCAGCAACCCCTACTACGCCACGATCGACTACACCTTCCCGAACGCGCCGAGCAACCGGCGCTCCCCCGCGTTAGACCAGGCCGCGCGCCGGCTCAAGGTCTACGAGTTTGGCGGCCGCCCGACCTTCTATTACAGCCCGTACAAGGATCTGGCGCCCATCAAGCAGGCCTACGACGAATACCAGCCGATGAAGTATCTGCAATACGAGTTCATGGATGATCACGACGAGATCGCAAAAGACGTGTTTCTCACGAGATACTCCGACGGGAGCGAGGTTGTTGCAAACTATTCGAACAAGGACTTCTCTCACAAGGGGCGTGTTGTGAAATCCATGGACTACCAACTGATCAAGCCGGCCTTATTGAGTCGCGCGTTGCGGTTTGTCGGCCTTTGAGCCGGGAAAAGAAAGGATGCAAGACATGAAACGTTTTTGGCTGACACTGGCCTGTTGCGCCTGTACGTACGAGGTCATCGCCGCGCAGGTGGAGGTGATCTACACCTTCACGGACAAGACGGCGGAAAAAAAGACGCTCGCGCTTGAGCCCGACGCAACGGGCGTCGTTAACGTCGTCCTTAAACGGGACGCGCTTCCGTCCCGGCTCGCCACGGTCGAGGTCCTCCCCGACTTCGCCTCGGCCAAAACAGGCGAAGCGGGCTATTTCGTCATGCCTAACGGCGAACTCGGCACCTTTCACGAAAAAAACGGCGAGCGGACCGCGCGGAACTACATGCCCATGCCCGTGTTCGGCATGAAAAACCCGCGTGCCACCTTTGCCGCGATCGTCACCGGCACGCCCTACGATTTCACGTTGGTGACGCGGGCCAAAGAGGGCCGCTACACGATCGCCCCGCGTTTCGAACTGGGGGGACAACCGGCCTACGATGACATCGCCATCGCCTACCACCTGCTGAGCGGCGACCGCGCCGACTATTCCGGCATGGCCAAGGTCTACCGGGACTATCAGCTCGCCCGCAAAGCGTGCGTGCCGCTGAAGGAACGCATCAAGACCCGGCCGGAACTCGCCTACGCCGCGAAGAGCCTCGAGGTCCGTATCCGCCAAGGCTGGAAACCGATGCCGACCAGCGTGACCAATCAAACGCACGCCACAGAGCCGCCGATGAAAGTGGCCGTCACCTTCGACCGCGTCGGCGACATCCTGGACGAGTTCAAGCGTCAAGGCATCGGGCACGCGGAAATCTGCCTCGTGGGCTGGAACCAGAAGGGGCACGACGGACGTTTTCCCGAGCTCTTCCCGGTCGAAGAACAGCTGGGCGGAGAGGCCAAGCTGCGAAAGCTGATCAAGAAGGCGCAGGCCATGGGATTCCAGATCGTCTGCCACAACAACAGCTACGACGCGTATATGATCGCGGACACGTGGGATGCGGAATACATCATCAAAAAAGCAGACGGCGCGCTTTCGACCCACGCCGTTTACAGCGGCGGGCGGATGTACGATATCTGCCCGCAACGGTCTTTCGAGCGCTTCGCGCAGAAAGAGCTGCGAGCCATCGCGGACCTCGGCTTCCGCGGGCTCCACTACAACGACGTGCTGCGCATAGGACGTACAAGCTGCGTTTTCCGGCGGGTGCGGGATACGGCGAAGTCGGATAAAGGCGCTTCTGTCAAGT
>JAKJDA010000364.1 GCA_022706165.1 Candidatus Hydrogenedentota bacterium
CGCTTCGATGAACGGCAGCAGCGTGACGTGTATATTGCAACAAGGCGCGGGCGCGACATCCAACTGAAACTGCCGGATGGCCTCGAGGAAGGGCAAGCTCTCAATGTCGCCGACCGTGCCGCCGATCTCGATAATGGCCACGTCAACCTCGTCCTCCGGCTCCGCGGTCAACATGCGGATGCGCAGCTTGATCTCGTCCGTGATGTGCGGGATCACCTGCACTGTTTTGCCGAGATACTCGCCGCGGCGTTCCTTCTCAATGACCGCGTGGTAGACGCTGCCCGAAGTGATGTTGCTCTTTTTGGAAAGGCGCGAATGGGTGAAACGCTGGTAATGCCCGAGATCGAGGTCGGTCTCCGCGCCATCGTCGGTGACGAAGACCTCGCCGTGCTCGTAGGGATTCATCGTGCCGGGATCGACGTTGATATAGGGGTCGAGCTTCATCATGGCCACTTTCAGGCCGCGCGCTTCGAGCAACAGCCCAAGACTCGCCGCCAGCACCCCCTTGCCAACGCTGGACACCACGCCTCCGGTTACAAACACATACCTCGCCATTATCTCGCTCCTCGTAGGCTTTCCGCGATGAGTTTCGCCACGCGATCCAGGTCTTCCGGCGTGTCGACGCCGATGCTTTGGTAGTCCGTATCCACGACAACAATGGCGTGGCCGTGCTCCAATGCGCGCAATTGCTCGAGTTTCTCCAGTTCTTCCAACGGCGTCACCGGCATGGCGGCGTATGCCAAGAGAAACGCGCGCCGGTAGGCATACAACCCGATATGTTGCCAGTGGCAGGGCAACGCCGGCTGGCCATCGCGCACGTGAGGAATGGGACACCGCGAAAAATACAATGCCCGTCCGTTCAGCCCGCACACGACCTTGACGACGTTCGGGTTATCGATGTCTTCTGGATTCGTGATGCGGCGCCGCGCCGTGGCGATGGAAACGTCAGGGTCTTCCAGCAACGGCTGAATGGCGGCGTCGATGGTATGGGGATCGATGAGCGGCTCATCGCCCTGCACATTCACCACAATAGCCGCATCCGTTTGCCGCGCCACCTCCGCGATCCGGTCCGTGCCGCTCGGATGATCCGGGCGCGTCATTACGGAGGGAATGCCGAGCGGCTCCAACGCGTCGCGCACCCGGACATCGTCCGTCGCGATCACAACGTCCGAAACAAGTTTCGATTTGCGAGCTTGGTCATAGACATGCGCCACGAGCGGACGACCCGCTATGGGGGCAATCACTTTGCCGGGAAAACGAGACGAGCCGTAACGAGCTGGGATAACGGCCATAATTTTCGGGAGTTCCATACAGGCGCATATCCTTCAGCTCATGGACCGGACAATCGGCCCCAAACACACAAAATGCCCAAAACAAGCGAGATACGGGCTTTTCTGCAACGGATTTGTTAGCGAAAGGTTTTGGAAGACCCCGTCCCCTAACGGGAGCGTAATGTAGCATAGCCGCCCGATCTTTTCAACAGGCAGGCAGTCGGGCGCGTGCCCATTAGGCGCGGGGACGCTGCCGGAGTTCACGAGATCCCGCGCCGAGATGTTTCTTCAACAGGCGCGAGAGGTGGTATTCGTTGCCAAGTCCTACGCGCGGAGCGATCTGTTTCAACCCCAGCGACGTAGTGACAATGAGTTTTCGCGCCTCTTCGATCCGGATGCGGCGGGCGTCCCGCATAGGGGACATCCCGGTCAGAGCCTTGTAGGCGCGTGCGAAGTAGAATTTGCTCAGCCCCGCGGCCGCCGCGAGATCGTCGAGAGAAAACGAAGCATCGAGATGCGCGCGGACATAGGCGCGGGCCCGATCGACGACCTCATGTTCCGTGTCATCTGACAAACGCACGTATTCCGCCAAGATCGCCGCCAGCAGGATTTGCCGAAATGCGGGCGCCTCGGAAAAATAGGCATCGTTCTCCGCACAAAGCCAGGCCGCCATTTCTTGCAGGCGCCCAAGCCAGTCGCGGACGACGCAAGGCGGGCGCGGCGTCCACCCTTGCCACCGGAAAGCCAGGCAAGTCGTCAAAAGAGGCGTGGACCCTTGCGCCCATTCTTCATGAAGGGTGTCGGCCGGATAGAAAAGAATGTCCCCCGGCTTTGCGCGCAGCAAGACGCCTTGCGTTTCAACGCACATGCGCCCGCGGACCACCACGATCATTTCGTGAAAAGGATGTGCGTGCGGCGGAAGGCGCCACTGCGCGTCTACTGCGATCGGGACCGTGGAAAGATGGTCGCATGACAGAATGCCGGGGTGGGCAATTTCAGATAACATAAAGCAATTCCTGACATTTACAATCGCGGCGTTAGAGTCGGAAAATGTCGCTTCTTCTAGAGTCCGAAGCGCCAGTATAGCAAAAAATACAGGCGTGCGGGAGGCGTCCTAAAAAAAGCAATCTTGGCGCATGACCGAGATGCTTTCACGAGAAAAGGAGGGGATATGCCGCTGGTCTTTCGCAAAGTTTTGATCGCCGATCAACGGTACGAATCGGCGGGGGTGTTTGATGTCGACAACGACGGCGTGCTCGATATCGTCTCGGGCGCATACTGGTACCAGGGACCCGATTTCAAGAAGGCGCACCCGGTCGGCCCAGTGATGGCGGCGGATGAGTACTACGACGATTTTTCGACCATTGCCATGGACGTGAACGGCGATGGGAATCTTGACTTTATCACCGGCGGTTGGTGGGGCGACACGGTCCGGTGGCGCGAGAACCCCGGCGAAACGGGCAAGGAATGGCCCGAGCACATCATCGCGCACTGCGGCAACGTCGAGACCACGCGTGCGTGGGACATCGACGGCGACGGCGTGCTCGAGGTCGTCCCCAACACGCCGGGCGCGCCGTTAGTGGTCTACAAACTCAAGACAGACGCGCAGGGCAGGGGCGCGGGCGCATTCACCGCGCACATGATTTACGACAAGCCGCAGGGCCATGGCCTTGGGTGGGGCGACATTTCCGGAAGCGGGCGCGGCGATTTCATTGTCTCCGGCGGCTGGCTTGAAGCGCCGGCGGACCGATACGCGCAGCCGTGGACGTTCCACCCGGAATTCGACCTCGGGTGTGCGAGCGTGCCGATTCTGGTGGTCGACGTGAACGGCGACGGGTTGAACGACCTCATCGTGGGCCAGGCGCACAACTTCGGCCTGCACTGGTACGAACAACGCAAGAACGCCGACGGCGCCCGCACGTGGGTGCGGCACATCATCGATCCCGACAACAGCCAGTATCACGACATGCAATGGGCGGACATCGACGGCGACGGACAGTGCGAACTCGTCACGGGCAAGCGCTACCGTGCGCATTGCGGCCACGACCCCGGCGAGGCCGGGCCCCTCGGCATTTATTATTTCAAGTGGAATGGCGAGAGCTTCACCAAGC